>JAZDNC010000026.1:0-3168 GCA_043800335.1 Chloroflexota bacterium | reverse complement strand
GTTCGAAGAGCCCGTCCCGCCCGATGACTTCGAGGGCTACCGCATGCTGGCGACGAAGCTGGACATCCCCCTCGCCGCCGGGGAATCCGAGTTCAGCCTCTATGGCTTCAAGCAGCTAATCGAGAGCGGCGTGCGCATCGTCCAGCCGGACGAATCAAGATGCGGCGGCATCACCGGGGCAAGGAAGGTCGCCATTCTATGCGAGGCGATGAACGCCGAGTACGCCCCCCACACCGGCGCCTCTTCTGCCGTGAGCCTGATGGCGTCGCTGCACCTGGCAGCGTCCATGCCGGCTTTCTCGACATACGAATACATACTGGGCAGTAACCCGCTGGCAACGGAGCTTTTGCTTAGACCCATCCCGCCAATGAAGGACAACCGCACCAGCGCCCCCGATTCCCCCGGGCTGGGCATTGAGCTTGACCCCAAGGCGATGGCAAAATTTACCGTGGAGGCGGGATAGCGGGATAGAACAAATACTACTCTTGGATACTCTTTAATTTATTTAGTGGGGTAGCAGTTTAAAACAAACAATAACGCCATACCGACGAAGTCGGTATCCAGAAAAGAATCTAATTGGTACCTGCCTCACTTCTCTGGATTCCTGCTTTCGCCGGAAGGCAATTGGAGTGTTATGATTATCATTGCTAGTTGCGTGAGCGACGTGGCAATCTCCTTGAATTGATGGTACACTCGCTTAGACGTCTCTTTCAATCAACTCAGGACAATACAGCCTCCGGTTCAGCTTGAGTCCAATCTGAGTCTTCCAATTTGCTTATTCTATACCCCCAGTATTGAGCGAGACTGGCTTCTGGTGGTAAAATATATCGTTTATCGAATAGTCCATGAACCCTGGTGGAGGAGGAACAGGTGCCTCTTGAAGCTATAGTCGTCAGAGGTGCCCGAGAGCATAACCTCAAGAATATCGATGTGGTCATCCCCCGCGATAAGCTGGTGGTCATCACCGGTGTCTCCGGGTCGGGGAAGAGTACCCTTGCCTTTGACACCATCTATGCCGAGGGACAGCGCCGCTATGTGGAAAGTCTCTCCGCCTACGCCCGCCAGTTCCTTGGTCTCATGGAGAAGCCCGATGTTGACTACATTGAGGGTTTAAGCCCCGCTATCTCTATTGACCAGAGAGGCCCCGGGCGTAACCCCCGCTCCACAGTAGGCACGGTCACTGAGATTTACGACTACCTGCGTCTTCTCTTCGCCCGCATCGGGCACCCCCACTGCCCGGAGTGCGGTAGGGAAATCTCCGCCCAGACGGTGAGCCAGATTGTTGACGCGGTGAAGGCGTTACCCCAGGGTAGCCGGATTCTGATTCTGGCTCCGCTCGTCCGTGACCGCAAGGGGGAGTACCGGGAGGTCTTTCAGGACCTGCGCAAGGCGGGCTACAGCCGGGTGCGGGTTGACGGCAAGGTATCAGACCTCGCCGGGGAATTTGTGCTGGACAAGAACAAGAAGCACTCCATCGAGGCGGTAGTTGACCGGCTGGTGGTGGGGGAGGGGGAGAGCGACAGCCGTCTTGCCGACTCCATCGAGACTGCCCTGAAACTGGCGGGGGGCATCGTGATTATCTACATCGGCGAGGGCGAAGAAAGGCTCTTCTCCGAGAAGTTCGCCTGTGTCTACTGCGGGGTGAGTCTGGGTGAGATTGAGCCGCGCTTCTTCAGTTTTAACAGCCCCCACGGCGCCTGCCCCGAGTGCACCGGGCTGGGTATCAAGCTGGAGATTGACCCTGACCTCATCATCCCCGACAAAAGCCTTTCCCTGTCCCGGGGCGCTATCTGTCCCTGGCAGTGGCAGAGCTGGTACTTTGAACAGATTGAGAGCCTCGCCCGGCACCATGACTTTTCCCTTAATACCCCGGTAAAAGACCTTACCCGTGAGCAGCTTGACCTCATTCTCTACGGCGAGAACGGGGAGCACTGGCGCTACCGCAACCGTTTCGGGAGGGTCAGGGAGTATTTCAGTGGCTTTGAGGGCGTTATCCCGCGCATGGAGAGGCTCTACCGCGATACCACTTCAGCCCACTCCCGCGAGGACATCGAGCGCTACATGGTCTCACGTCCCTGTCCCATCTGCAAGGGCAAACGCCTTAAGCCCGAGGCACTTGCGGTTACTGTCCAGGAAAGGAACATCGCCACTGTCTCCGCCATGGCGGTGAGTGATTTGTTTGGCTGGGTAGCGGGGCTGACGGATAAAAAGGCCGGACTCTCCGAGCGCGAGAGCCTGATTGCCTACCAGATTTTGAAGGAGCTGAAAGCCCGTCTTGGCTTTCTTAAGGATGTGGGCTTAGAATACCTGACAGTTGACCGCGCCGCTGCATCCCTCTCCGGAGGTGAAGCCCAGCGCATCCGTCTGGCGACTCAGATTGGTAGCGGCCTGATGGGCGTGCTCTATATCTGCGACGAGCCGACGGTAGGTCTTCACCCTGCCGATGACTACCGCCTCATCCAGACCCTGGAACGGCTTAGAGACCTGGGCAACACCATCATCGTGGTGGAGCATGACGAAGCCATGATGCGGGCGGCTGACCACATCATTGACATGGGCCCCGGTGCTGGTGAGCACGGCGGGGAGATTGTTGTCTGCGGCACTTTAGAAGACGTCAAACGCTCTGACCGGTCTATCACCGGAAAGTACCTGAGCGGCAGGAAGAAGATACCCCTCCCCGACCGGCGCCGTAACGGGAACGGCATGGAGCTCGTCATCAAAGGGGCGAGACAGAACAACCTGAAGAACATTGACGTACCCATCCCGCTGGGCAAGTTCGTCTGCGTCACCGGGGTCTCCGGAAGTGGCAAGAGCAGTCTGATTGACGAAATCCTCTACCGCCGGCTGGCACACGTTTTCTACGGCGCCAGGGAGAAGCCCGGCGAGTGCGATAAGATTATCGGAATTGAAAACATAGACAAAGTGGTCAGTGTTGACCAGTCCCCCATCGGGCGCACCCCCCGCTCCAATCCGGCGACCTATACCGGCACCTTTACCCCCATCCGCGAACTGTTCGCCGAGACCCCCGAGGCAAAAGCCAGAGGCTACACCCCGGGTCGTGTGTCTTTTTACGTCCAGGGCGGCAGGTGGGAAGCCAGCCGGGGCGAGGGCTAAATACAGATGGAGATTCAGTTACTGCCCGAAGTCAACCTGCCCGGGGTTTTCTGG
>JAZDNC010000093.1:0-9384 GCA_043800335.1 Chloroflexota bacterium | reverse complement strand
CTTCTTATAGCCGAGGAGATTTACCAGTATCTCCCCCGCGTGTTCACCCAAAATCGGTGCCCTGCCGAACTTTACCGCCGGTGTCGCCGAGAACTGCATGGGCAGGTTCTGGTACTTGTAGGTCAGCCCGGTGAGAGGATGGGTGTAATCGCTCATGTAGTTGTTGGCAATGACCTGCGGGTCACCCGGCAGGTCTTCCCACTTTTGAATCTTCTCCCAGATGACCTCGGGGTTCTGGTTGAAGATTTGAATCCACTCGTCGCGGGTCTGCTTGATGAAGTATTCATCGAGCAGAGCGACGGTCTCCCTGATGTGACTCCTCCGCCCTTTCTCGGTAGCGAAGCGCGGGTCTTTCATAATTGACTCCGGTATTCCCAGCGCCTTGCAGACCGGCTCCCAAGTTCTCGCCCCGGGAGAAACCAGCATCATCCACTTGTCATCTTTGCACTTATAGAAGCTTGAAAGCATGTTGCTCGCCCGGCTCCTGACCTCCTCACCTGGCTGAGTTGGCAGCATGCGGTAGAACATCTGTTGGAGCTGGCAGTTCTGGAGCCACATCATGGCGGCGAGGTGTGAGGTCTCACACTCCTGCCCGATGCCGAAACGCTCCCGGGCGAAGAGTGCCGACACAATGGTGAATGCCCCGATGATGGCGCCAATCTGGTCTGATGCCGTGCCGGCAGCAATCATTGGTTCGCCGGTCTCGTTGCCGACTAGATACATCCAGCCCGTCCGGGAAAGTCCGCTCCGCCCCATGCCGGGCTTGGTTCCGTCGGGGCCCTTGGTGCCAAAGCTGGTGCCGTTGTAGTAGATAATCTTGGGATTGTATTTTCTGAGGTCCTGGTAACCGGCGCCCAGCTTTACCGCCACCCCGAAGCGCATGTTCTGCATGAATACGTCTGACTTGGCGGTGAGCTGGTAGAGAATCTCTCTGGCTTTGGGCTTGGTCAGGTCCAGTACCATGTCCTTCTTAAGGCGGTTATTGTTCTCGTAGTAAGAGCCAAGGTCGGTGCCCGAGAACCCCTTGCCCTCTCCGCCTTTGATTACGGCCCCGGTGCGGGAGACCCAGCGACCGTCTTCACCACTGGGCCTTTCTATCTTGATGACCTCAGCCCCCATGTGCGCCAGCATCATGGCGTTCACCGGCCCGAGCTGCCACATTGTCATGTCAAGGACTCTAATCCCCTCAAGTATCTCATGAGCCATGGTGTCACCTCCTTATTTTCTTATTTTTACTACTTTTTACCACCAACGGGATGAAAACTCACCTCCTTCCCGTTATTTACGTGTGGAATGCCGAATAAATACAAGAGCCCACATCTAAAAATGTGGGCTCTTGCCAGACAGCCTTACCACCAGTAACCCCTCTTAATGCCATCTTGCTCTATTCGTCCTGACGGGATATGAGGTAAGAGGCGACCCTATGAATCTACAGATGTCCCTGCCTCTGCTCCCCAAAATCTAACAGGAAACGACCCTGGCTGTCAAACAAAGAGAGCCAGAATAGACTTGAAGTTAACTTGTGGTAGGCATTTGCGGTAGCCGACTGTACAATAGACAGAACTGAGACGTTTGAATTAGTCTTGAACGTAGATGATAATCGGCATTATTGCTCTATTCCGGAAGGTAAAGAGAAAAATAAAAAGAATGTCGGGAAGAGTTCCGGTTCTGCTCGGTTTTTGTTGACACCCTCTTTTTACACCTCCTATGATGCGCTTGATATGACTAATGAAGATTGGTGGAATCTCCTTAAATTTGTAGCAAGTGTGTTTGTAAGAGTAATACCATTTGCGCTTTGGGACAAGGCAAGTGAGGCATTTCAAGGGCATGTTTGGGTTGGTTTGTTGTGATTCCTATGACTTTTATAATCGCCATTGGTCTTGTTTATCTGATGGTTGAATGTATTAGACACAACACAAGATTGCATTGGGCTACCTGGGGATTGCTTTATCTCTATACCATCGTCGCTGTTATTGGGTTTTTTGTAAAGGTCGGCTATTTCTTTCCTAAATAATATTCCCGCAGTTATCGCAAACAAAACAACCGATAAACAAATGTGGTCAGCTACGTCAACTAGTAGTTCCACCCTAAAGCTACACACAAACTCGTTCCCCTTGACAAACCGGCGATTAGAGCCTATGTTTTGAATTATGAACCGCTCGCGTCTTCTTTACCTGCTAGTCATACCCCTCGCCTTCGCCTGGCCTCTTTTGCACGTTGTCGTTTTTCTCTCACGTTTTGGTCGCATGCCCACGGAGAGTAGCTTGATTTTTCTCCCTATGGGAATTGTTTCGGCAATTGTCCTAGTTTTCTTACTAAAAAAAGCCGAGAGTAGGCAGAGGCAAAGGAGCACTGTTGTCGGCTACCTACTAGCAAGCCCATTTGCTTTTATCGGTTCGTTGATTAGCGGTCTGATGCTACCGCCCTTGCTGGGGACATTGCTGTACGGTGCTCTGCCCCTTATGTTAGGAACCCTGCTTGGTTATAAACTCGGTAGGTAGTCAGGCGTTCTGGCCACGCCGCTCTGCTCTTCACAAACATAGCCATTCTTTTTAGCCAACAGCTATTCCCTTCCAAAAGCTTTTATGCTATCATTATCGTTCATCATCGCTTTACTCTCCGACCCGAGTGTCACCCCGTAGCCAACAGGCTTTAGACAAGGGAGAAATAGTTGAAAATTGCCATTAGTGGTAAGGGAGGCGTCGGCAAGACCCTCATCGCCGCCCTGATGGGTCAGCTACTCACTGAGTCAGGCTACTCCGTCATCGCCATTGACGCCGACCCCGACGCCAATCTGGGGGCGAGCCTCGGCTTCGCCGGGGTGGGTGACATTGTGCCTGTTTCCGAGATGAAGGAGCTTATCGCCGAAAGAACTGGTGTCAAAGAAGATGAGACTCCCACCTTCTATAAGTTGAACCCTCAGGTTGCCGATATCCCAGATAAATACGCCTTAAAGCAAAACGGCATCGCCCTTATGGTAATGGGGCGAGTGAAAAAAGGGGGAACCGGCTGCTACTGCCCGGAGAACGCCTTCCTTCAGGCTCTCACGACCCATCTACTTCTTTTACCGAATGAGGTGGTTATCATGGACATGGCGGCGGGGATTGAGCACCTCAGCCGGGGCACCGCCAGGATGGTGGACAGGCTCATCATCATCGTTGAGCCGACCCGGCAGAGCGTGGCTACCGCTGAGAGAATCATGACCTTAGCCAGAGATTTGGGCATTAAGGGCATCGCCCTGATTGGCAATAAGATTCGTGGCGACAGAGATAAAGAATTCCTGAGTTCCAGCCTGTCGGGTATGGAGTTTCTGGGTTTCGTTCCTTACGACGAGAAAATTGCCGCGGCGGAGCAGACTGGTACTCCACTCCTTACGGCGAGCCCCGAAGTTACCGGCGAGGTGAGAAGAATCACCCATACCCTGTTGCCCGAAAGTAGCAAAAACTGATTTAATATTTAAAACAAATTTAAAGGAGGCTACCCTTGGCTTACGACACGACAAAAATGGAAGACTGGCAGATATCAGAGGCTGCCGAGGTCAACATGCCCCTGCCCGATGAATGGCGAAAGCGGCTCAACCTGAAAAAGGATGAGGTCTTAACCTATGGTCGAATAAGCAAACTTGACTTCATCAAGATAATGGAGCGCCTCAATGACAGACCCGACGGCAAGTACATCGAGGTGACCGCCATCACCCCCACGCCTCTGGGTGAGGGTAAATCAACCACCACCCTGGGCACCATCGAGGGTCTGGGCAAGCTGGGGTTCAATGTCGGCGGCTGTATCCGCCAGCCCTCGGGGGGACCAACTATGAACATCAAGGGCACTGCCGCCGGTGGCGGTAACGCCCTCTTAATTCCCATGACCGAGTTCTCTACCGGCCTTACCGGAGATATCAATGACATCCAGAGTGCCCATAACCTGGCGCTGGTCGCTCTTCAAGCAAGGATGCAGCACGAGCGCAACTACAGCGATGAAGAGCTCTTGAAGCGCTCCGGTATGAGACGCCTTGATGTTGACCCCAAGCGCATCGAAATGAGATGGGTGATGGACTTCTGCGCCCAGAGCCTGAGAAATATTATCATCGGATTGGGTGGGGATATGGACGGTTATCTGATGGAATCGGGCTTTGCCATAACCGTGAGCTCCGAGTGCATGGCGATTCTTTCTATCGCCCGCGACCTAGCTGACCTCCGCGAGAGAATCGGCAACATCACCGTGGCTTATGACCGCAAAGGTAACCCGGTGACCACGAGCGACCTTGAGGTCGCCGGTGCCATGACCGCCTACATGCGTAACACCATCAACCCCACGCTGTGCTCAACCGCCGAGTATCAGCCCATCATGGTTCATGCCGGGCCCTTCGCCAACATCGCGGTGGGGCAGTCCTCCATTATCGCCGACCGATTGGGGCTCAAGCTATTCGATTACCATGTCACCGAGAGCGGCTTCGCCGCCGACATCGGTTTCGAGAAGTTCTGGAACGTCAAGTGCCGCTACTCTGGGCTCAAGCCCAACGTCTCCATCCTGGTCTGCAGCGTACGCGCTCTGAAGATGCACGGCGGGGGACCCAGGGTGGTGCCGGGGCTACCCCTCCCCGACGCCTACACCAAGGAGAACCTTGGACTTCTGGAGAAGGGAATGTCTAACATGATGCACCATCTGAATACAATCAGGACCTCCGGGATTAATCCGGTGGTCTGCGTCAACCGCTTCCCCACTGACACCGAGTCCGAGCTCAAACTGGTCAAGAAGGCGGCGGAAGGCGCCGGGGCACGCTGTGCCGTGAGCGAGGGCTTCGCTCGGGGCGGCGAAGGCACGATTGAGTTGGCAACCCTGGTCAAGGAAGCCGCCGCTGAGAAGAACAACTTCAAGTTCCTCTACCCACTGGAAATGAAGCTACGGGAGAGGGTAGATAAGATTGCCAAGGTTGTCTACGGGGCAGCCGGTGTCTCCTGGTCTCCCGAGGCCGAAGCCAAAGCCAAGAGATTTGAGTCTGACCCCCAGTTCGCTGACTACGCCACGATGATGGTCAAGACCCATCTCTCTTTAACCCACGACCCAGGGGTCAAGGGGACGCCCAAGGGCTGGACACTGCCCATCCGTGACATTCTTCTCTTCTCCGGAGCCAAGTTCCTCTGCCCCATGGCGGGAGCCATCAGCCTGATGCCGGGCACAGGCAGCAATCCTGGTTTCCGCAAGGTTGACGTTGATGCCAGGACAGGAAAGGTGACCGGGCTGTTCTAAGCAAATGGATAAATCGGGGGACAAAAAGAGGGTTCGCTTCGAACCGGACAATATCGAGGTCATGGCTGAGGTCGGCGCCAACCTGCTTCAGGTTGCCATCGACGCCGGGGTCCTTATCACCGCCTCCTGTGGTGGGGCTGGTGTCTGTGGCACCTGCAAGGTCTTAATCAAACAAGGCGAGGTGGAGACCAGCCAGGTGAACGGTCTCAGCGAAGAAGAAGTGAAGCAGGGCTACCGACGTGCCTGCCGGTCCCGCGTGAAGAGCGACCTTATTGTCCATATACCTGTGGAATCAAGACTTGACCGCTCGGCGCTGGGGCGCGACGACGAGCTCCCGGTGGTCGTCCTGAGCGGTGGGGTATCGCCTATGGTCACCGGTACCACCGTATCCGAACTGCCGGTTCGCGAAGAGCTTTATGCCGAACTGGCTACGGAGCTACCCCGCACCCGTCCCCCGGTGAGCAAGTTCTTCCTCAAGCTACCGCCACCAACCCTTGAGGACAATATCAGCGACCTCTCGCGGGTGCTGCGCGGGCTGAAGCAGGACTACAAGCTCATCAATCTGACCGCTGACTTTGAGGTGGTAAAGAAATTGCCTGGGATGCTCCGGGAGAAGGACTGGGAGGTAACGGTGACCACGCTGGTAACCGCCGTCGCCCCCACCCGCGGCGCCAGGCACCGACCCAGGCTCATCAATATAGAGCCCGGCGACACCAGAGACCGCTATTACTCACTGGGTTTCGATATTGGCACCACCACCGTGTGCGGGCAGCTGCTGGACCTTAACCAGCGCCGGACCCTCGCCCAGAGCACCGACTACAACCGCCAGATAAGCTACGGGCAGGATGTCATCACCCGCATCGCCTACTGCCAGAAACCGGGCGGGCTGGAGAGACTGCAACAGGCGGTAGTTCAGTCTATTAATAGTATTATTAAGGAGCTACTCGCCGAGAGCCGGGTAAAGCTGGAGGATGTCGGGCACTTCATTGTCGCCGGCAACACCACCATGATTCACATCCTCTTCGGCATCGACCCGAGGTACATCCGCCTGACGCCTTACGTCCCGGCGGCTAACCTGGTGCCCCCGGTGAAAGCCACATCGCTGGGGATTGAGGTGGGGGAACACGTCTATGTCCACTCCCTGCCCCTCGTCGCTAGCTACATCGGTGCAGACATCGTCTCCGGTATTCTGGCGGCGGGGATGCACCGCAAGGACGAGCTTACCCTTTATATCGACATCGGCACCAACGGTCAGATTGTGCTGGGCAGCTCCGAGTGGATGGTGACCGCAGCCTGCTCCGCCGGGCCTGCTTTTGAAGGGGGTGGCATTACCCATGGCATGGTGGCGACAAACGGTGCCATAGAAGACCTAGTGATTGACCCGAAAACACTAGGGCCTCATCTCAGCACCATCGGTGGGGAGAAGCCGAAGGGCATCTGCGGCTCAGGTCTCATCAGCATCATCGCCAGTATGCTCACGACTGGCATCATCGGGCAGAACGGCAAATTCAATACCGAGAGCAAGAGCAAGAGAATCAGGGAAGGTGCCGACGGCTTCGAGTATGTCCTCGCCTGGGCTAAGGACACCCAGACGGGCAAGGATATCGTTATCACCGAGGTTGACATTGAAAACCTCATCCGGGCGAAAGCCGCCCTCTACGCCGGGCTCAAGACACTGGCGGGGAGCGTCGGGGTGAGTCTACGCGACCTGAAGCAGGTTACCATTGCCGGGGCTTTCGGAAGCTACATTGATGTCGAGAAAGCAATCACCATCGGGCTATTACCTGATATCCCCCGGGAGAGGTTCTCTTTCATTGGTAATGGCTCTCTCCTTGGCGTGAGGCTCACCTCTTTTTATACCGACATGATTGACGACGCCCGGAAAGTAGCCTCCATGATGACCAACTTCGAGCTTTCGGAGAACCTGGACTTCATGAGCAACTACATCGCCGCCCTGTTCCTGCCCCACACCAGCCTCGAGGAGTTCCCCTCGGTAAGTGGCAAGCTGAACCGGAGAAGGGTGAGGGTCTAACTTGAGCTATAACATCGCTGTCGCCGGCAAGGGGGGTAGCGGGAAGACGTCAATCGCAAGCCTGATTATCCGCTACCTGAAAAAGAATAGTCTCACGCCAATTCTGGCAGTTGATGCTGACCCCAATGCCAATCTGGGCGACAGTCTGGGGCTGGTACCCCGGGGCACGGTAGGCTCGGTGCTCGCCGACTTCCAGAAAGAGAAGATTAAAATTCCGCCCGGCATGACTAAAGAAGTCTATCTCGACCTCAAGCTCAATGAGATTATCGTTGAGGCGAAAGACCTTGACCTGGTCACCATGGGACGGGGCGAGGGCAGGGACTGCTACTGCTACCCCAACACTGTGCTCCGGAATTTCATCGACCGGCTCGCGGGTAGCTACGCCTACCTGGTCATGGACAACGAGGCGGGAATGGAGCACCTGAGCCGGGCGACCACCCAGAACGTTGATGAGCTTCTTATTATCTCTGACCACTCTGTGAAGGGCGTCCGCACTGCCGCCCGCATCCGGGAACTGGCACTTGAGCTTGGGCTTATTATTAAAAGGATGACCTTTGTCATCAACATGGTTCCCGGGAGGCTTGACCAAACCATAGCCGAAGAGATGACAAGGCTCGGAATTACACAGGCGATAACCATCCCCCGCGATGAGAATGTCTATCAGTATGACCTTAAGTCAAGACCACTGACCGAACTCCCCGACACCTCGCCGGCGGTGAAGGCGACGGGTGAGTTTATGACCGAACTTCTCAAGAAGACGGCAAGCCCGTCTAATCGCTAATATTTCAAGAGGTAGGAGATGACAGCAAACTTAATTGATGGCAGCGTTATTTCAAGGCAAATTCGGGACGAACTCGCCACGGAGGTGGCGAAGCTCAAGTCGGATTACGGGATTACCCCCGGGCTAGCCACCGTGCTTCTCGGCGATGACCCCGCCTCCAAGGTTTACATCGGGCAAAAAGAAAGGGCTGCCCAGTCCCTTGGCATCTACTCCGAGAGGTATGACCTTCCGGAAGCCACCAGCGAAGCCGAGCTCCTCAAGCTGATAGAGCGCCTGAATAGGGAACCCAAGATTCACGGAGTTCTGGTGCAGTTACCTTTACCCAGGCATATCAATGAGGGTAAAGTGATTTTTGCCATCAATCCCCGGAAGGACGCTGATGGTTTCCACCCCACCAATCTGGGAAAGCTGATGATTGGCGAGCCTGAATTCATTCCTTGCACCCCTGCCGGCATCCACGAACTGCTAATCCGGAGCGGGACTAAAATCGATGGGGCAGAGGTGGTCATTGTCGGGCGCAGCAACATTGTGTCCAAGCCCATCGCCAGTATCCTGATACAGAAAAAGGAACACGCCAACGCCACGGTTACCCTCTGCCACACTGGAACCAGAGACCTGGCTTTTCACACTCGGCGGGCTGACATTCTGATTGTGGCAGCGGGACACCCCAAGACCGTGACCGCCGATATGGTCAAAGAGGGTGTGGTAGTCATTGACGTCGGCGTCAACCGCATCGGGGAGAACGCGCAGGGAAAGGCTATCCTGGTGGGCGATGTTGACTTCGAGGGCGTCAAGGAAAAGGCGAAGGCTATCACTCCGGTTCCCGGCGGGGTCGGACCGATGACGGTGACCATGCTTATGGTCAACACGGTCAAGGCAGCCAAACTGGCACGCGGACTCTAAAACCGGCTAAACTATACTATTTCTATCATATTTTCCTGAGATAGGGTATAATATAGCGGAGTTGAAAATGGACTACAAAAAAGAAAAAAAGACATCGCCAGGCTGGGGAGAGGTAGAGGTACTGGGAAATACATTCGAGCCGGGGAAGCCCGAGGGGAAAAACCTGGGGAAATGGCGGGAAAAGCTTGAGTCCCGCGAGGAAAAGCTCAGGTACCTCCAGAGCGGGGAGAGGTACTGGTTCAGCAAGGACTGGTTCGGCAGCGAGAAGAGGAAGAATCCAGCCTAAAGAAGGAAGGTGAAAATGGCGTTCGAAATTCCCAAGACCATATACAGTGGCAAGATACGAGAGGTAAAGCTCGGGCAGGGGGCTAAGGCGGTTACCGTGGGTGGAGAAACGAGCTACCCCTTCTACCTGTTCGAA
>JAZDNC010000088.1:0-2124 GCA_043800335.1 Chloroflexota bacterium | reverse complement strand
CAGAATCTACTTCTTCTGGTAGGCGGCGATGCCCTCCTGCCAGTCCTTGGGCAGTCGGGGCATGACGCCCGGGGTGACGAGCTGGGTCGCAATTAGCTTCTGCCCCTT
Source organism: Chloroflexota bacterium (assembly GCA_043800335.1). Lineage (GTDB taxonomy): Bacteria > Chloroflexota > Dehalococcoidia > Dehalococcoidales > JAZDNC01 > JAZDNC01. The sequence continues at coordinate 2,016 of JAZDNC010000088.1, read as the reverse complement.
ATCGGGAAGCTCGTCCCACTTGATCTGACCGGCGAACCTGAGGACGCTCGCTGGCTGGGCATAGTTGGAGTGGAGGATTTCCATATCGACGAAGCACTCAACGAAGCTGGGCCTCTTGTTCTTCATGGCGAACTGACAAGCCCTCTTGAGTGCCTCTTTCGCCTGCTCGGGTCGCTCGATAAACTCAGGATGACAGCCCATCTCAGCGAACATCTTCTCGTGGCGCACCCAGGGCATAGTCTCCCAGGAGTCATGGAGGATGTTGCCCTCGACGGCACACGCCTTGGAGTTGAAGTACTCCCAGGCGCCGTTGATGAGGGTGTTGTTGTTGTGATGGATAAAGACTGCCGGGATGTCCCAGCGGACATTGGTCTCAATGTCCATGCCATGAGCACCGAGAGCCCCGTCACCCATCAAACCGACAACGAGCTTATTACGGTTGGTCGACAGACCCGCGGCAAGCGCCATGCCCGGGGAGTGCCCGATGCCGATGGTCTCCGAGGCATCCATGACCTGCCCGGTGTTCACGGCAACGTTCCAGGCGGTGGTGTAGGCTGACGCGGTGTAGCCATCAATGATGATGATGTAGTCGTTGTTATAGTCCTCGCTCAATACCTCAGCAGTGACCCGCCCCAGATAGTCGGGATGGAGCGGCATCATGTGCGCCATGCGGTCGGTTCTGGCTATGGTGCGCTTCTTGTAGCTCTCCTCGGTGTCCTTGACGAACTGGCGCCACTTCTCCCACTTAGCTATCGGCTTCTTGATGCCCATGTCCTTGACCACCTGTATCATCATCTGCAGGGTCTTCTTGGTGTTGCCCAAGATTTCGATATCGGTGGGCAGATTGAGTTCAGTGTAGTCAGGATGGCTGTGGATCTGAACATATCTCATGGTATGAGGGAAGAAAGGTGGGTTGCCCCAGCCTTCCAGCGAGCCTATTCTAAGACCCAAGACGATACAGCGGTCAGCCTGGTCAAAGACGGCACCGCGGGCACGTCTGCCGTAGTTCAGGTCGTCTTCTTCGGAAATCATACCCCGGGCGATACGGCGGGCGCTTGAGGGCACGCCCAGGAGGTGAGCCAGCTCGCGGTACTCATCCTGGCAGTGCTCCTGGTGGGCGACGTGTCCGGCGATGATGACCGGCTTCTCTGCCTCGAGGAGCCACTTGACTGCTTTCTCTACCAGCGCTGGGTCGGGTGATGTTTCAAGGGTAAAGTCTTGAGGCGCCCAGGCGGGGGTGGGACGTAGTGTCTGGTAAAGAACCCTTCGCGGCACCATATAGTTCAGCTGGGAGTTAAGTTCAACGTTGCTGCTGGCAACGACGCAGGGACCATAGGGCGGCGTCATCGCGGTGCGGAAAGCCCGCTTTAACTGCCAGAGGAGGGTGTTAGGGTTGGTGACCTTCCTTACAAACTTGGCCATGCCATTGTACTGGTGCTCCGCCCGGAAGATACCCTGTCCGCCGTACTTGTCGTCGTCGAAAGGTCCCGATTCGCAGACCAGGGTTACACCGGGAGCGCCTGCAGAGTAAGCCTGGCAGAGACCGGTGCCGAAGTTGGTGCCACCGGTACCGGCGCCGGGTAGCCCAAAGCCGGGGCGGGTGGTGTATCTTCCCCAGGCGTCCATGAAGAAGCCTGCGGTTGCCTCATTGCGGCAATGGACGCACTTTATCTTGGCTTTCTGAATCTCAACGATGTAGTTGGACGTGCCGCCACCGGTGAGGAAGGCAAGATACTCTACACCTTCCTGTTTGAGCATCTGGGCAACCGCCCAGCCGATGTTGACCCTCTCTTCCGCCTTGACATCAACCTTCGCCGGTCCTCTCAGTGCTGTTTCGGCGGTGGGACGGAGTTTGTCGACAAGCATTTTTTCTTCTTCTGCCATTTGACTCTCCTTCAAAAGCTATTTTGAGTCTCTGGAACCCGCCTAACTATCCTCTCGGTTCACCTCCTTATTTTATTAGCCGGAAATATAAAATAAACGGCAAGCTCTGGCGTTTAATCGTAGCGAGGGGGA
>JAZDNC010000076.1:0-14032 GCA_043800335.1 Chloroflexota bacterium | reverse complement strand
CCCACTGGCTCGCCGATTTCCCTAATCAGTTTAGGCACATCCTCTTTCTTGTAGCCAAGGACATTGACCAGAATCTCCCCGGTATGCTCGCCCAGCTTCGGAGCAGGCCCGAACTTCATCGCCGGTGTCTCACCGAACTTCACCGGGAAATTCAGGTGATGATAAGTGAGTCCGGTGGCAGGGTGGGTGTACGGGGTGATATATTCATTGGCGGTGACCATCGGGTCGCCGGGCAGGTCTTCCCACTTCTGTACCTTCTCCCAGATGATGTCCTTCGGGTTCTTATTGAAGATTTCAATCCACTCATCCCGCATCTTCTTGGCAAAGTACTCATCAAGAAGCGCCACGGTAGCTTCAGCATTTGCCCGGCGGGCACCGTGGGTATTGAAACGCGGGTCACTCTTGTATGCAGATTCGGGGATGCCCAGGGCTTGACATAGCGGCTCCCAGACCGTTACCCTGGGAGCGATGAGCATAATCCATTTACCGTCTTTGCACTTGTAGTGACTGGAGAGCATACTGGGTGACTTTGCCCTGGCGACATAAGCCGGTTTCAATTCACCCTTGAAAGCTGCCGTCTGAAAACTGCAGCCCATGAACCAGAGGGTAGAGGAAAGATGAGAGGCATCAACCTCCTGCCCGATGCCGAAGCGCTCCCGGGCTAAGAGTGCCGTCACGATACCGAAGGCGCCCATGATGGCACCCATCTGGTCAGATGACCCTGTCATGAAGCCTATCGGGAAATCGCCTGCCTCATGCAGATACATCATTCCAGTGCGGGCACGCCCGGCACCATCCATACTGCCCTTCTGGGCATCGGGGCCCTTTCTGCCGAAGCCGTTACCAGAGTAGTAAATAAGCTTTGGATTATATTTTTTGAGGGTTTGATAGTCGGCACCAAGGTTCTCAGCCACGCCCATACGCATGTTCTGGGCGAAGACATCGGACTTAGCCACAAGCTGGTAGAGAACCTCTTTGGCTTTTGGTTTCTCAAGGTCCAGCACCAGACCTTTCTTGAGCTGGTTATTGGCTTCATAATAGGCATTCATGGGTAGCCCACCCATCTCCTTCCCCTCTCCTCCCTTCATCACATTGCCAGTGCGCGCTGCATCGCGCCCCATATCACCCTCGGGGCGTTCCAGCTTGATGACCTCTGCCCCTAACATTGCCAGCATCAGGGTATTAACCGGACCCAACTGGTACATTGTCCAGTCGATAACCCGGTAGCCCTCAAGTATCTCACGAGCCATGTCTTACCTCCTCCTTTTCTTACTCTTGTCCACACCAATGGCAGGATAGGGAGCCTATGGGGCTAATCGTAGCGTGCCACACCCACTGGCTCGCCGATTTCCCTAATCAGTTTAGGCACATCCTCTTTCTTGTAGCCAAGGACATTGACCAGAATCTCCCCGGTATGCTCGCCCAGTTTCGGGGCTGGACCAAACTTCATTGCCGATGTTTCACTGAACTTCACCGGGAAATTCAGGTGATGGTAGGTAAGCCCGGTATCGGGGCTGGTCCAGGGGGTAATGAGCTCATTGGCGATAACCTGGGGGTCACTGGGCACATCCTCCCACTTCTGAATCCGCTCCCAGATGAGGTCTTTGGGATTTTTGTTGAAGATTTTAATCCACTCCTCGCGGTCTTTTTTGGCGAAGTACTCATCAAGAAGCGCCACTGTGGTTTCAGCATTTGCCCGCCGGGCGGCATTGGTATTAAAGCGCGGGTCGCCCTTGTAAATGGATTCGGGGATGCCCAGGGCTTGACATAGCGGCTCCCATGTGGTCACTCTGGGTGAGATGAGTATAATCCATTTGCCGTCTTTGCACTTGTAGAAGCTGGAGAGCATATTGGGTGCCTTTGCCCTGGGGGTGTAAGGTGCTTCCAAGACACCCTTGTAAAATGCTGTCTGCATCTGGCAGCCCATGACCCACATGGTGCAGGAAAGATGGGAAATATCAAGCTCCTGCCCGATGCCGAAGCGCTCCCGGGCTAAGAGCGCTGCCACGATACCAAAGGCGCCCATGATGGCGCCAATCTGGTCGGCACCCCCGTAGGAGCTTATCGGGAAGTCGCCCAGCTCATGCATATACATCTGCCCGGTGCGGGCGCGTCCGGACATGTCCATGCTGCCCTTACGGGCGTCAGGACCCTTTTTGCCGAAGCCGGTGCCGGAACAGTAAACGAGCTTGGGATTATATTTTTTGAGGGTTTGGTAGTCAGCGCCGAGGTTCTCCGCCACACCACCACGCATGTTCTGCAGAAAAACATCGGACTTGGCAACAAGCTGATAGAGAACCTCTTTGGCTTTTGGCTTATCTAGGTCAAGCACCATGCTCTTCTTGAGCTGGTTATTAGCCTGAAAGTAGGCACTCATCGGCGAACCGCCAAGTTCCTTACCCTCCCCGCCCTTCATCACATTAGCGGTGCGTGTGGCATCGCGCCCCATATCACCCTCGGGGCGTTCCAGATGGATGACCTCAGCTCCCAGCATTGCCAACGTCAGACCGTTAACCGGACCCAACTGGTACATTGTCCAGTCGATAACCCGGTAGCCCTCAAGAATTTCGTGAGCCATTTCTTACCTCCTCATTCTTACTCTTGCCCACACTCAAAACCAGAAGGGACTTACTTAACGTAATAACTTCACCTCCTTCCGCAAAAGCCGCCAACCCTTGTTAAATCCTTAGACCCGAATAATATAGAAGCCCACATCCGGGAATGTGGGCTTCTGCCAGACAATAACCACCAAGTATTTAGCACCCTGTCTCCTACCATACTTTCCCTCATTTGGATTATTGAAAGGTAAGGGTAAAAGGGTAACCGTGGTGCCTGTGTTCTACATCTTATTTTATTTTTGGGCATATCTATATTATCAGGGAAATAACCTGGCTGTCAAACAAAAACGAGGGCGTTTTGGGTATCTCAGGTTACTCTCTGACACTGAGTCGCGACGCCATAATTGCGATGGCTAGACTGAGGCTCATCAGAAAGATTGTCCCGCTGAAGAAGGTATGGGTCAGGTCAGCCAGAGTTCCCATGACTAGAGGCCCGAGGAAGCCCCCTACCTCGGCCACACAGAAAAACATGCCTCCCACCGAACCCATATATCTTGAGCCTACCTCGGGGAGTTCCATGAGGACGAGTGTTGTGAGAGGGAAAAGAGAGGAATTGGCGATACCGAACAAGAGCAAGCCCAGTATAAGTATCGTTCCCGAGGTATTCATAGCTAGCCAGAGAGCCAGGCTAATAGCCAGGGCAAAGACAATGATGAACCGGCTCCTTTTTGCGGGCGACACCAGCCTGGGGATGCTTAAAGCTGCCGGTATCCCGCAGAGGGTCGGCAGAGACGCCATGAGTCCCGCCGACTTAGCGGTGAGACCACTTCCCTCCAGGATTTTAGGTAGCCAGTTGGTGAAGCCATGGCTGATGGCGAAGGAGAGAAGCCCCAGTATCAGAATGATGCGAATATTAGTCACCCCGATAAATCTAGTGATGGTGACTCTCAGGCTGGAACTCTCTTCGGTTTCAATCGGTTTCACGTCACGGGCAAGGGACCACCACAGGAGCCCGATAGCAAAGGTCATTACGCCATAAAAAACAAACGTAAGCCGCCAACTGTTTTGAGCGAGGGGCATGATGAGGCTATTTGTCGCCGCCAGGGCGACAAATCCCCCGAGCCAGGAGCCGGTGGTATAGATTCCGACCGCGGTGGCGCGGCTCCTGCCACTGAACCAGATGGAGATGGTCTTGGGCGCACCGATGGAAATCATAGGCCCGCCGACGCCGAAGAGGGCTATCATGGGCAGAAAGGTGGCAAAACCCCGTGAGAAATAGCGTAATGCCGCTGACAAACCGATGAAGATGACACCCCAGGAGAGTGATTTGCGTATTCCCCATCGGTCAATGAGGTTGCCGGCGAACACCGCCACCACGATATAAGTCAGTTGCCATGAGCCCAGTATCAGCCCCATCTGGCTGTAAGAGAGGTTAAGGTCTCTAATTATCGGGGTAATAAGGGGGGATATTGAGCGGGAGACCATACCGAAGGCGGTATAGAGGAGCCAGACCAGAGCCAGCATCACCCAGCGGAATGGTGACTTAACGTCTTTAAACTCTGTCGGGGAGGTACTTCGATTTATCTTAATTGCTCGCTTTCTAAAGATGGGCTTAGTTTTAGCAACAGTTACGTTAGTCTACAATAACGTCAGTTTATGAACTAAAGCCCTCGGGTTAGCCAGACTGTAGGGTGATAGACTCACCATTAAAGAGTGGGGCGATGGCATAGCGGTCAATCTGTGCGGCGAAGGCTAAATCGGAGGCAAAACCGATGTCCTCGAGGCTGCATCCGTGCTTGCTGGTGGTGAGAACCTCAAGCGCATTGCTCTCGTTTGAGGCGGCAAAGGCCTGGGCGACCTGAGCCCCGTCATACAAGTCAAGGGTGATGTTTCGCTCCCCGGCCAGCACCTCTATTTTCTTCACCATGAGACCGGCGCAGTAGACGTCCTCCTGGGCAAGGTTGCCGTAAGACCCGGAGCAGATGAGGACAGCCTTGGCCGGAGCCTTACCTTCAACCTGTTTCACTATTTCCGATGCGACCCCGGACAGGTTCAGGAGGGCAGCGATGTAGACGGGGAGCTGGCTTTTGGCGTAGGCAGTCTTGAGTGTCGGTGTGCCGTTGGTAGTGCAGAAAAAAATGGTCTTGCCCCTGACTATCTCCGGCTTATACTCAAGCGGAGAGTTTCCCAGGTCAAAGCCGGGGATTTTGACGCTCTTTTCCTCTCCACCGAGGAGGTAAGTTTTATCTTCAAGGGCACTGGTGCGCTGTCTCGCCTCGATGGCATTTTGGCAGGGGATAACTTCCTTTGCCCCGGCGGCGAGAGCGGTGGTGATAGTGGTGGTCGCTCGGAGGATGTCAATGACGGCGCAGGAATTTGCACTCAGGTCTACTACCGAAAGCAAACCGGGTACAAGCAGGACGTCAAGCTTCAAAACCAGTTTGCTTGACATAATGCCTATCCTTGCCTCTGCTGTTCCGATTTCGATTTCTCAAGAAGACGCATCAGCCCCAGCGCGCCCCGCTCTCTGGTCTCTTCAGTTCCCGTCTTGCGGTAGAGCGCCTCGGTCAGCTTGCTTCCCGGTAAAGAGACCCCAACACTCCTCGCTTCCTTGACGATTAGGGCAAGGTCTTTTTTCATGGCGTCGGCTCTTCTTGCCGAGCCGCCAGCCCTTGTCTCGCCCTCAAGAATCTGATGCCCGTAGCGGTCGAAAAGGGTGGAGCCGGCGACCCCCGTCCTCAGCACGGAAAACATCTTAGCCGGGTCAAGCCCCCAGGCCCTGGCAACGAGAAATGCCTCGCTGGTTGCCATGATACCCAGACCACAGAGCACCTGATTACAGAGCTTGGTGGCGTGACCGGTGCCCTGTCCGCCCATATACACGATGTTTTTTCCCATAGCCTGGAAAATGGGCAGGCATTCTCTGAAGACCGCCTCAGCCCCGCCGACCATGATGGTAAGGGTGCCGCTCTTAGCTCCGGTCGCATAGCCGCTCACCGGCGCATCCAGCATCAAGATGCCCTTTTGCCGCAGTTTCCCCGCTATCTCCTTAGAGACCCCGGGCGAGTTAGTGGTCATATCAATCACCTTGAGTCCAGGATGCACGCCTTCAATGACGCCATTGCGCCCCAGCACCACCCGCCTTACGTCCTCAGGAGCAAAGACCATGACCATCACCACGTCCGACTTCTCAGCGACGTCTCGGGCTGACTTCCCCGCGGTAGCCCCGTAGCTAACGCACTCATCAATGCCCGGCTGGCTCCGGTTCCAGACGGTTACCTGATAGCCGGCTTTAAGCAAGTTCTTGACCATGGGTCTACCCATCTCGCCCAGCCCGATGAAGCCTAATTTTTTCTCTGGCATGATAGCTCCTTCCAGTGCCTTGAACTTAGCGTAGGTTAATGCTTTCTGTGCCAAATTGCAAGGCTTTGACTGCTTATCGTTAGGATTTTGCCCGAGGCTGGAGGACAAATGGACAAAAGTAGACGCGAGTGATAGAATTTTACTGGTTGAGGAGTTGTCATCAGATGCCGACCAAAGGAAATCTGGCAATCACCGAGAAACCCACTCTGCGCCAGCCCAATATGGTCTGTGGCATTAGCGGCTGGGTTGACGGGGGAGAGGTCGCGACCGGCAGCATTGACTATCTCAGAAGACAGCTCAGGGCTAAGAAGTTCGCTGAGATTCCTGCCAGCCGTTTTCACATCTATCAGGTGCCGGGGCAGATAGGACTCAGACCCTATGTCAAGATGGGGGACGGTCTGGTCAAAGAACACCGCTTCCCTAAAAACGAGTTCTTCTACTGGGTAAATCCGGCGGGGGCGAACGACCTCATTTTATTTAAGGGCACCGAGCCGAACCTCTACTGGGAAGAATATATCGAGACGATAACCGGACTGGCTGGTGAGTTCTCGGTCAACCGAATCTGTATACTTGGTGGCGTCCTGGATGAGACCCCTCACACCCGGGAACCTAGCGTATCCTGCGGGTGCACCAGCCCTCAGCTTAAAGAGGAGCTTGAGAAATACAGAGTCCGCTTCTCCAATTATGAAGGACCAAGCAGTTTCGGGACTACTCTTCTCTATATCTGCCGGCAGCAGAAACAAGATGCCATCAGCATGACAGCAAGGGCTACCTACTACCCGGAGTTCAATATCGTGATTCCCCGTAATCCTAAGGCGATAAGAGCGGTACTCAAAAGACTGAATCACATGATGCACCTGAATCTGGACTTCTCCGACCTGAACAAAGATGTGAGTGAATTCGAGGGTAAGCTTGAGTTCATGCGCAGTCAGAGCCCGCGCTTCCACGCCCACATTGAGGAACTGGAGAAGAACTATGTTGAGCTTGACTTCGAGGAGCCGCTTGAGCTATCTCCCGACGAGGCGGTAAAGTTTGCCGAGGAATTCCTAAAACAGAAAAAGGATGAGAAAGGGGAGGGGGGTCAGGAAGCGTAGCCGAGTTGCATTTTAACGCAACAGATGTTATGCTATGCATGAAATTAATAGGTTTTGGATAGGGGTGCTCAAGGCTGAGAGGCGGATAAGCCAACCCTTGAAGCTGATCTCGATAATTCGAGCGTAGGGAAGTACCAGAGGTAGAACCAGGGGTCGGGTGTTAGTCCGCCAAGCCCTTGGTTTTATTGTTTTCGGAGGTTAATCGATGACTCAGTTAGAACTGGCCAGAAAGGGAATCGTCTCACCACAAATGAAGGTTGTGGCTGAGGCGGAGGGAGTTGAGCCAGAGTTTGTTCAGCAGGGTGTAGAGAAAGGGAATATTGTTATCCCGGCCAATATCAATCACCGCAGTCTGGTTCCCCGCGGTATCGGGCTGGGGCTCAGAACCAAGGTGAACGCCAATATCGGGGTATCCGCCGACTTCGGCGATATCGGCACCGAGCTGGGGAAACTCCAGGTGGCGCTTGATGCCGGGGCGGACGCCGTCATGGACCTGAGCACCGGGGGCGACCTGAGAGTCATCCGCCAGGCAATCATCGCCGCCAGCCCTGTAGCCATCGGCACGGTACCGGTCTATCAGGCTGGCGTCAAGGCGATAAGAGAATACAACGCCATCGTCAAGATGACGGTGGATGATTTCTTCGCTGCAATCGAAGATCACATCAATGACGGCGTTGACTTCATCACCGTGCACTGTGGCATCACTCAGGGGGCTATCCGCCGGCTGAAACAACAGGGGCGGGTGACCGATGTTGTCTCCAGGGGAGGCGCCTTCACCATCGGCTGGATGGTCTATAACGACCGTGAGAATCCTCTTTACGAGTACTATGACCGGCTTCTGGATTTAGCCCGTGAGTACGATGTCACTCTGAGCTTGGGGGACGGGCTGCGTCCCGGGAGCCTTGCTGATGCCACCGACCGGGCTCAGATTGAAGAGTTGCTCACCCTGGGCGAACTGGTTGAGCGCGCCTGGGCAGCAGGGGTTCAGGTGATGGTTGAGGGGCCGGGGCATATCCCGCTTAATCAGATTGAGACCAATGTCCAGCTTCAGAAATCGGTTTGTAAAGGGGCGCCTTTCTATGTTCTGGGGCCGCTGGTAACCGACATCGGCGCCGGCTATGACCACATCACCGGAGCCATCGGCGGGGCTATCGCCGCCGCTGCCGGAGCGGACTTTCTATGCTATGTCACGCCGGCAGAGCACCTTTCATTACCCGATGCCGAGGATGTCAGACAAGGCATAATGGCGTCTCGGATTGCCGCTCACGCCGCCGACATCGTCAAGGGCGTCAAAGGGGCGCTGGACTGGGACAGAAAGATGGCGGTAGCACGCAAGAGTCTTGACTGGGAAGAACAGGCTAAGCTATCCCTTGACCCTGAGCTGGCGCGCCGGGTTCACGCCAAGCACGCCTCGGCAACGGGTGCCTGTAGTATGTGCGGGCCTTTCTGCGCCATGGACCTGATGAGCAAGTATCTGGGGCTTACCACTCCCAAGACCTCCTGCTAAGGCGAGCGGTGAAATCGGAAATCATCACTACCGGCACCGAGCTTCTCCTGGGGCAGATAACCGATACCAACGCCTCTTATATCGCTTCTGAGCTACCGCTTCTGGGCATCGACCTCTACTGGATTTCCCAGGTGGGTGACAACCCGGAGAGACTCCTTGAGGTACTGAGACGCGCATGGGAACGTTCCGACCTTATCATTACCACCGGTGGCTTGGGCCCTTCAGAAGGAGATATAACCCGGCGCTGCATCGCCGCGCTGGTCGGCGAAAAGATAACCATTGACCCACTGCTAGGTCAGAGGTTAGAAGAACGCTTCCGGCGTGACGGGCGGAAGATGGCACCATCTAATCTTAAACAAGCCTCAATTATCCCTTCGGCTCAGGCTATCCCCAACAGCCGCGGCACCGCCCCCGGCTGGTGGCTGGAAAAGGAGGGACGAACGTTAGTAACTCTACCTGGACCACCCGAGGAGCTACGCAACATGTGGCTCACCGAGGTTAAACCAAGGATAAAAGCTAGGATAACGGAGGGGGTCATCGTTTCAAGAACACTCAAGACTTGGGGCATTTCCGAATCGGTGATGAACGAGATGCTTCTTCCTATGTTTTCAGGCAGTAACCCCACCCTCGCTATCTATGTCAAGGCGGATGGCATACACGTCCGTCTGACGGCTAAAGCCGGTGATGAGACAGCCGCCAGAACTCTAATTGCTCCTGCCGAGAGCCAGGTAAGGGCGGCACTCGGCGAAGCCATCTGGGGTAACGATGAAGACACTATGGAAGGAATGATTACGGCGAAGCTCCTTGAGAAAGGGCTCTGTCTGGCGGTGGTCGAGACCTTTACCGGGGGTGAGCTCGTAAGCGCGATTACAAGCGCTCCTGATGCTCCCTCCTGTTTCAAAGGAGGCATCGCCCTGACTTCGGAAGACGCAATCAGTTCATTTGGTATCAAACTGGACTCCTTCAGTGCGTCGGCGGTATCTCCCGAAGCCGCTAGCGCTTTGGCGGGTGTAGCCAGATTTGATTTTGGTTCTGATATCGGTATCGGCATGGCGGGCTTCAGTGACAAGGTGGGGGCAAGCACTGAAACGGGGAAAGTATATATTGCTCTCGCCGACAGGAGCCGGAGCAAGGTCGTAGGGATGAGCCATCCGAGGGACAGGACAAGGGTGAAACGCTGGGTGGTGAGTGCCACTCTCTTTGAACTCATCAAGATGCTGACTCGGGAAGATTATTTCTCCCGATAGGGGTAGTGAGTGCTTGATGTCATCGTCGTCGGTGGTGGGCCGGTCGGCTCTCAGGTTGCTTACGAACTGGCGAGCCTTGGGCACAAGGTAGCGGTACTGGAGCAGAGAGAGAGACTGGGAGAGGTCTGCTGTACCGGCGTCGTCAGCTTGGAGTGTGTCCAGAATTTTGCCATCCCCGAAGAGCTGATTTTAAGACGGGTAGCCGGTGCCCGTCTTTTTTCGCCCTCAGGTAACACGTTTTGTTTGGAAGTGGCTAAGCCTATCGCCTGCATCTTGGACCGCAAGGGGCTTGATGAATTTTTAGCCCGGCGTGCCCGCGAATCCGGCGCCGAATACTTTTGGGGCAGTCAGGTGAAGTCTCTTGAGGTAACGCCATCGGGAGTTAAGGTGGGGGCAAGTCAGAACGGTAAATTGGAGGCGCGGGCAGTTGTTCTGGCTACTGGCGCCAGTTCCAGCTTTCTGGCGCGGCTGGGCATGGGCAGGACAAGGGAGCCGGTTATGGGCGCTCAGGCTGAGGTTTTTGCCCCTGGGCTGGATGAGGTTCAAGTCTACTCCGGCGACAGGTTTGCGCCGGGGTTCTTCGCCTGGCTGGTGCCGACACATGGGGGGCGTGGTCTGGCTGGTCTCATCTCGCGGCAGTGTAGCGGTGGTTACCTCAATGACTTTTTAGAGTGGCTCTATCAGGAGAAGAAGATAACCTCGGCTAATAGGGTGAAGACCCGTCCGATAATGCTTTCTTCGCTCTCAAAAAGCTATGGCGAGCGGCTTCTGGTCGTGGGCGGGGCTGCCGGGCAGGTCAAGCCGACAACTGGGGGGGGTATCTACTACGGGCTAACTGCCGCCGATATTGCCTCCCGTAACCTAAGTCAAGCTCTGGTGAAAGATGACCTCTCGCTGGCATCTCTTCAAGGTTACGAGCGCGAGTGGAAGAAAAAGCTAGGGCAGGAGCTTACTGTCGGCAGGCTGGCGCGAAAGCTCTACGAGAATCTATCCGACCATCAGATTGACTCCATGTTCGGACTCGTGAAAACCAATTTTATACCAGACCTGCTCGGTGATGGTGAGCTAACCTTTGACTGGCATGCTAAGATTATTCTAAGGATATTAAAACAGAAACTCGGCATAAGGATGCTCAATCGGGCTAAAACCTTGCTTCAGGTGAAAGAGTCCAAAGCTTTATAAGGGGTAGAGTATGAGTGAAACCAGCGTTAGTCTGAATACCGCGGTCAGTCAGTATCTGGCTTTACTGACTCCTCAGGAGAGGGACAGAAGCCAGCAAGAAATCTACCGCTTTGTGCGCTGGTTCGGTGGCGGTAAGCCGGTTACGAGTCTTGGCTTTGCTGAGATTGTCGGCTATGCTGAGCAGTTGTCGGCCTCTGCTCCCGACTATGAAAAGAAACTTGAACTAGTGAGGGCTTTCCTGCGCCACACGGAAAAAAAGGGGTGGGCGAAAAAAGGTCTGGCAGGACAGCTCAGAGCCAGAAAGGTAAAGACGACCCGGACACAACCGACGAAAAACCTGCCAGCGTTTGTCCCTTTAAGTCGGGAAGGTTACGCTGAGATGAAGCTTGAACTGGAAAGCCTCAAGGCGCAACAGCTTCAGGTAATCGAGGATATCCGTCGGGCGGCGGCGGATAAAGACCTGAGTGAAAACGCCCCTTACCACGCCGCCAGGGAGCGGAAATCACGTCTGGACGGACGTATCATGGAGCTGGAAGAGACCCTCAAGATAGCGCAGGTCATTGACGAGCACCCTAAGTCCAGTCAGAAGGCAGACCTGGGGGACACCGTCGTCTTAAGGAACCTGAACTCTGGAGAGGAGCTTACCTGCACCTTGGTTAATCCACGGGAAGTTTCTCCGAGCGAGCGTAAGATTTCCTGCGCTTCACCCATAGGGAAGGCAATTGTGGGTCACGGCGAAGGTGAAACTGTTGAAATAACCGCCCCCGCCGGCAAGCTATGCTACCGCATTGAAAAGCTCAAGCGTTAGCTTGACATAATCCAAGTTGACTGATTCGGTGAATGGAATTATAATCCTCTTCGGCTAGTTCCCCTGGGCTCGTAGCTCAGTGGCAGAGCGGGCGGCTCATAACCGCTTGGTCGCAGGTTCGATACCTGCCGAGCCCACCAGGGCAGGCTTGAGTCATCTAATGAAGCGAGGCTGGGGTAGTGAAGCTACGGCTGAAGACGCTACTGGCTCTGGGTCTTACCTTTGGGGGACTCATCATCGTGCTATATGTTGTCTCCCATTTGTTCCTCATACGCAGCTTTATTGAGCTGGAAAACGAAGATAGCCGACGCAACTTGGAACGGGTTACACGCGCTCTGGATAACGAGCTGTCTTTCCTTGATTCTTCCACGCTTGACTGGGCGATGTGGGATGACACCTATAATTTCATGGCGGACTTGAGCCAGCAGTACATTGACACCAACATCACCGACAGCACGTTCACCACGCTTAAACTCAATCTTCTGCTTTACCTTGATACCTCCGGCAAAGTAGTTTTGGGCAAGGGATTTGACCTTTACCGCCAGAAAGAAACTCCAATACCGCCCGACATAATTGAGGAGCTGTCAAGCAGTGACTGTCTCTGGGGGCACGCCGGGACCAGGAGCAAGGTCTGCGGCATTCTGAGCCTCCCTGAAGGGCCGATGCTGGTTGTCTCACGTCCCGTCATCACCAGCGCGGGAGAGGGACCCATCCGGGGGGCGCTAGTCATGGGTCGTTTTCTGGACGCTACGGGGCTCCAGCATCTGGCGGAGACGTCTTGGGTCTCAGTCTCAATCCAGAGTTTTGTCGAATCCAACTTACCTTCTGACTTCAAAAGCGTGAAATCGTTATTATCTACGGGGACTACCGCGGTTACTCGGGTGTTGGATAGCCGAACAGTTGCCGGGTACACTCTACTGAATGACGTCTACGGAAAACCGGCGTTTATCCTGCGGGTGGATATGCCTCGGAGCATCTATCAGAGGGGGCTGACCAGTCTGCGTTACTTCTTCGCGGAGCTACTTATCTGCGGTGCCATCTCGGCTTTAGCTGCCATGATTGCCATAGAGCGAGGGGTAATCGCTCGGCTTATCGGACTTGGTAACGGACTTAAGGCGATTGGCATGAGCGGCGACCTCTCTACGCGAGTAGAAGTTAACGGAGGTGACGAGGTTGCCGACCTTGCCAGTACCATAAACGAAACTCTGGAGGCACTGGAGGCGTCCCGCTTGAGCGAAAGGCAGGCTGAGGACAAGACCAGAGCTCATATCCGCCGCCTGGAGGCTCTCTACGAGGTAAGCCAGGTGCTAGTGGACTCTCCTGACCCTCAGTCTTTAGCACGGCAGGCTCTGGAAAAGACCCTTAAAGCAATGGTGGTGAGCGCCGGCGTAATCTGGTACGTGGATGACACGGGTGGGCTCCTACTGCTAGCTCACAACGGGCTACCGGCGGGAGCAATTCGCGAGCTGCGGAAAATACCAAAAATCATGTCCGGAGAAGGTCTGGTAGGGAGGGCTTTGGCATCAGGGAAGCTGACCGCAAGCGAAGACCTGACCGGGGAGGACGATGGATGGCTGAAGGTATTGGTTAATTCGGGGTTTCAATCCGCTATTCTCTTACCACTTGCTTCAAAGGGTAGCGTGGTTGGGGTTATCAGCGGCTTTTCCCGACAGGCTCGTATTTTGAACGTTGAAGACCTGGAGATGCTCACCAGTCTGGGTAATATACTGGGCATGTCCATTATCAATGCTCGTCTGGGCGGGCTGTCAAATCATTCTGTCCCGCCCAGCAACCGCTGATGGCGCCCCTAGATATTGATAAACTCTGGCGAATTGCGGTAAACTATCTGGAAATCACAAGGGAGAGGCGTAGTTAAAAGAGGAATTAGGCAATACTAAATGACATAAGATGTATTGTGCGAAGTATTGTAAACACATATTTGACATAATTAGATTGGACTTGGTGAAAAGAACATGAGTGACCTTCGGGTTTTTCTTATCGTCATCCTCCTGAGTGTGGCGGCGTGGCTTGTAATCCCCAATTTGCTCACTAAAAGGGCGATGCGTAAGGTTATCCAGGCTTTCCGCCAAAATAATATAACGAGCGCTCAGAATGCCAAAACACCCGAGGAGTTGGGACTCAAGCCCCGCTCCTTATTGGAGAGTCTTTTTTCGGTGCGCGACTATAAGCCTGCGGAACTCAAGCTTTTAATGCAGGCGGATATTATTCGCGAAACGAAAGACGGGCGTCTTTATCTATCCAAGGAGAAACTT
>JAZDNC010000067.1:0-13380 GCA_043800335.1 Chloroflexota bacterium | reverse complement strand
CTCTTTCCTCCGCTTTTTTAGCTTCTTTTATGGCAATGGCTTCTAAACGAGCCTTTTCTCTCGCCTGAAGTTCAGCCTCTCTTCTTGTTTTTTCCTCAAGCTCTCGGGCTCTTCTGGCTTCTTCAACTTGCCTCTTAGCCTCTTCTTTAGCCTTGAGTTCGGCGTCTCGCTTAGTCTGAGCTTCGAGCCCTCTTGCTTTCTTTTCCGCCTCGGCTTTCTTTCTCAGTTCTTCCTTGGCGAGGTGCTCGGCTTCATCCTTAACCCGTTTAGGCTCTATGGCTTCTAAGCGTGTCGTTTCTCTAGAAGTTTGCTCGGCTTCCCGTTTGGCTTTTTCCTCTGCTTCTATGGCCTTTCTTGATTCTTCAGCTTCTTGCGGAGCTTTGAGTTCTACGATAATGCTCCCCTCTTCCTCTTGGGCATCTGCGACTATTGGCAAGCCCCGAAGGGCAGCGAGTATGTCAATCGGTTCTTGAGGAGCAACAACGATGATTATCTCTTGGACTGAGCCACTAACCATTACTATTCTAAGGTCTTGAACTTTCCCTAAGCTCGCCTCGAATTCGGACATCTGCTCGGTAGTGACCGGCTGAGGTACTGTGATGCGGATATTACCACTAGACTCTCCCAACCTGGCAGGTTGGCGAGCTTCCTCTCTAGCTTTGAGTCCCGCTATTCGTCTAGTTTGAGCTTCGAGCTCTCTGGCTTTCTTCTCTTCCTCAGCCTTCTTCTTTTGCTCTTCTCTGGCGAGGCGCTCGGCTTCGTCCTTAGCCCGTTTAGCCTCAATGGCTTCCAGGCGGGCTTTCGCTCTGGCCTGAAGCTCAGCTTCTTTTTTTGTCTTCTCCTCAAGCTCTCGGGCTCTTCGGGCTTCCTCAGCCTGTCTTTTCGCTTCTTCTTTAGCTTTAAGTTCTGTTATTCGTTTAGTCTGTGCTTCAAGCTCCCTGACTTTCTTCTCTTCCTCAGCCTTCTTCTTTTGCTCTTCTCTGGCGATGCGCTCGGCTTCTTCCTTTATCCGTTTAGCCTCGATTGCTTCTAGACGTGCTTTTTCTCTAGCTTGAAGCTCCGCTTCCCGTTTAGCTTTATCCTCTGCTTCTTTAGCTTTTCTTAATTCTTCAACCTCTTGTCGGGCTTTAAGCTCCGCCTCTCGTCTAGCCTGGGCTTCGAGTTCTCTGGCTTTCTTCTCCGCTTCTTCCTTTATACGCTTAGCCTCAATGGCTTCTAGACGTGCTTTTTCTATAGCTTGAAGCTCAGCCTCTCTTTTTGTCTTCTCCTCAAGCTCTCGGGCTCTTCTGGCTTCCTCAGCCTGTCTTTTCGCTTCTTCTTTAGCCTTGAGTTCGGCTTCTCGCTTAGCCTGAGCTTCAAGCTCCCTGGCTTTCTTCTCCTCCTCGGCTTTTTGTCGCAGCTCTTCTCCGGCGAGTCGCTCGGCTTCTTCCTTTATCCGTTTAGCTTCGAGTGCTTCCATCTGCGCTTTTGCCCTAGCTTGAAGCTCCGCTTCCCGTTTAGCTTCATCCTCTGCTTCTTTAGCTTTTCTTAATTCTTCAGCCTCTTGTCGGGCTTTAAGTTCCGCCTCTCGTCTAGCCTGGGCTTCGAGTTCTCTGGCGTTCTTTTCCTCCTCAGACTTCTTCTTTTGTTCTTCTCTGGCGAGGCGCTCGGCTTCGTCCTTAGCCCGTTTAGCCTCGATTGCTTCCAGCCGTGCTTTTTCTCTGGCTTGAAGCTCAGCCTCTCTTTTTGTCTTCTCCTCAAGCTCTCGGGCTCTTCTGGCTTCCTCAGCCTGTCTTTTTGCTTCTTCTTTAGCCCCGAGTTCGGCTTCGCGCTTAGCTCGGGTTTCAGCCTCCCGCTTTGCCTGCGCCTCTGCTCTTCTTCTTCTGAGTGCGACTGCCCGTGGCATTACTCTGCCGGCTTTCTGAGGTTCTACTTTTGGTAATTCCACCGGCTCTTTGACGGCAAGCACGCTATCTTCTGCCGCCTTTTGTAATGCGTTTCGCGCCTGCTCCAGAAGGGTATTAAGTTCGTCTCTTGATTTTTCTTTTCCCTCAGCGGCAACAGCCAGCGCCTGCTGCCTTGCCTTTTCCCACTTCTTGTCGAGCAGTTCTCTGAGTTCTTTTTCCGGTGGTATCTGTCGCACTGGATTTTCTCCGAATATACTTTACATGATAGTAACCTGTGTCCCAGCCCCTGTCAATATTCAAAAGGGCTTATGCCTGACAAGCCCTCGATTAGTGCCAGTGATACCGTTCTCTGATTAATGCTCCATAAGGCGTTCTATGAGCTTGCCCATGGCGACTACCGTTACTGCGGTGAGTGCCAGTCTTAACAGCGTAAAGTTGACTCCCAAAAACTGTATCTCCATAAGCTCCTGGGGTATCTTGATGCACGCCCATGCCGAAAGGAAGATGATGACGTTGGAGATGCTGGCGCCTTTCTCCAGCAGGGTCGAAGCCAGGGGGAAGGCGAGATACAGCGGTCCGGCGGGGAGTGAGCCGAAGGCGATTGACAGAAAAATTCCTTTTATTCCCGATGCCTTGCCCATGTACTTCAGAACCGTCTCCCTCGGCACCCAGACGGTAATCAGACCAATCATGACCATGACCGCCGGCAGTATCAGTAGCATCTCCTTGAAGAAGTTTTGCATTGTGGTGACTGAAGCCTCTCTCTTATCAGGGAAAATCCTGAGCAGAAGGACGGTGGCAAGGGCGAGAATCCCCACCAGCGTCCAGCCTCTTATCAGTCCCTTCATCTGCCGGCGTCTCATCGCTTTCATGTCCGGACCAGCCCCGGGGCCAAGCTCTGTGTTTTGTTTTATCATTCTGTCTCTCACAGCAGTGCTCCCATAATTATGGAGATTATCAGGGCGATGGCAAAACTAAAGACGTTGCGGAGCAAGGTCATTTTCTTCCCCATTTCCTTAATCTCAAGAGGTATGGTCACGTGCCCCAGCATGGTTAGCGTGGTGATAAAAGCCGCCACTGCGGTAACCGAGGCTCCACCCCTGAGGATTGATGCCGCCAGAGGGAAAGCGATTATAGAGGGGACATAGAGGATGGTTCCCAGAAGGGCGACCAGAAGGACGCCCCAGAACCCGGACTTGGTGCCGACGAAGCGAGAGATTGTTTCCGGCGGGATAAAACCCAAAAGCAGTCCAATCAGGATGATGATAAGCATAATCGTGGGCAGGGTGCGCATGAAGGACATGAGGGCGAACTTCAGCGACGCCCTCGTCTTCTCCTGGCTCTTGGCGAGGCTGAAAATAAGACACCCGAGGACAAACACGTTGATAAAAATGGCGGTAAGACCCCAAGCCTCCCTCCTTTCTACGCTAGATTCATCTATCCCTGTTTTACATCGCCGTGGATACCGATGACTATCTCCCTCAGGGGAATTTTCCGGTCGCTCAGGCGGATTGCCTCCCCCGCCATATAGGTAAGACCGGAACAGCAAGGAACCTCCATGCGGACTACGGTGAGACTCTTGGGCTGGCTCTTCTTTAGAATTTCTACGAGTTTCTGCTGGTGGGCTTCGAAGTCATCCAGCTTGGGGCAGGCGATAATAAGGGCATGTCCCTTGAGAAAGTCATCATGGAAGCCGGCGTAGCAGAAGGGAACGCAGTCCGAGGCAAGGAGCAGGTCTGCCCCGCTCAGGAAAGGCGCAGTCGGCGGGACAAGGGTTAGCTGAACCGGAAAGTTGCGTAACTGCGGCTTAAGCGGGGCTTTTCTCTCTGAATCTCGGTGACCGCCGTCCCCGGGCAGCCGCAGGGAAGCTTCGCTTCGGAGTTTGTTTCCTGTTGGTATTGCCTTACGGCTTCCTCATTAAACTCGGGTGCCTCTCTCTCTTCAACGCTGATGGCGTCCTGAGGGCACTTGCCCAGGCAGGCGCCCAGCCCGTCGCAGTAGACCTCGCTCACCAGCCGTGCCTTGCCGTCAATAATCTTGAGGGCACCCTCGGCGCAGGCGGGGACACATAGACCGCAGCCGTTACACCTTGCCTCATCAATCTTTATAATTTTTCTAACCGTTCTGGTTGTCATCTTCGTCTCCTTATCAACTTACTTCAGCTTAATCATAAGTCGGGGCATGACGCATTGGTATGATTTAAATCATACAGGCAAAAAATCTTTCGGGGAATTCCGAAATAGGTTATGAAGCGGTCTCACTCAGGAGCTTGAGCTTGGCCTCGCTCAGAATCAGGATGCGCCCGCGTTCTGAGCCGATGACGCCACTCTTTTTAAGCCGGCTCAGAATACGGATTGCGGTCTCGATGGTCAGTCCGGCCATGTCGGCAATCTCCTGGCGGGTGAAAGGAAGGCTGCTCCCCAGCTTTGAGGATAGCATGAGCAGGATGCGGGCGAGCCGTGCCTCGGCTCTTTCTCCGGCGAGGTCGCGGAGCCGTGTCTGCGCCGTTTTCAGGCGCTCTCCGAGAATGGTGATAATCCGGAGCGGAATCTCCGGGTGTTTTGTCAGGAAATCGGTAAAGTCGTCTCTGGACAGTCCGAGCAGTCTGGTTTCTGTCGTTGCCTGGGCTGAGGCAGGGTAGGGCTGGTTCTCAAGGACTGCCAGCTCACCGAGCATCTCCCCGGGACCCAGAAAGGCGATGATGAACTCCTTGCCGGAAGATGAATACTTGAGGGCTTTTACCCTTCCTTCCAGAACAAGGTAGAACCATCTGGGCTTTTCCCCCTCCCAGAAGACGAACTCCCCCGGCTTGAAGCTGTGCTCGCTGGTCAGGCGGGCGAGCTCACCAAGCTCGCTTTCTTTCAGTCCGGAGAAGATAGCAATATCTTTCAGGCGCTCAATTTCGGTTTTAGCCATGACAATTGACCTCACCCGAATTATAACATGACCATTCCTGGACGAAGGGACTTCGGGCAGGTTGTTCAGCGCGAGATTGAATACTTCCTGCACGTTCACCCTGAGCCTGTCGAAGGGCGAGATTCATGGCACCGACGGCTATGGTTCGACAGCTTGCCACGAGCGGTTTTCATAGATTATCCGCGTATCCGTCTCTCAATGCGTGTTAAAGGTTTTATACCGCATCTTGATTTTCCCGTTTAAAAGCGACATAATTGTTATCATCAAAGCTATTCCTGTTTCCGTTCCCGAGTAGCTCAGTCGGTAGAGCGACCGGCTGTTAACCGGTTGGTCGTTGGTTCGAGTCCAACCTCGGGAGCCACTCAATATCCAGGTGGCAATACCACTCAAGATATAGACTCATCCGGTCTTAGATTAATTCTCAATCCCTAAGATACTTGGAAGCAATCGCAACAAACAGGAGGTCGTTATATGGCTAAGGTAGCGCTCGGGGCACGCACCATACTCTATCCTCTTCCCACCGTTCTGGTCGGGGCGAATGTTCAGGGCAAGCCAAACTTTATGGCAGCCGCCTGGTGCGGTGTCGTGAACAGCCGTCCGCCAATGATGTCGGTCTCTCTCCAGCATCCCCGCCACACCCTGAAAGGCATAAAGGAGAACAGCACCTTCTCCATCAATATCGCATCGCTGGATATGATAAAAGAGGTGGACTACTGCGGTATCTACTCTGGTGCGGAGCGGGACAAGGTGGCGGACTGTAAGTTCAATGTTTTCTATGGGAAACTGAAGAACGCCCCTCTGGTCGGCGAGTGTCCGGTGAATATTGAGTGCCGGGTCTTGCAGACGGTAAAGTTGCCCAGTCATGAGATGATTATCGGGCAGGTGGAAGAGGTCTATGTCACAGACTCATGTCTGACCGACGGCGAACCTGACGTGGAAAAGATTAAGCCTTTCCTCTGGGTCGCCCGTCCCAGCGATGAGTACTGGACATTCGGCAAGCCGGTGGGCAAGGGGCACAGCCTGGGTAAGGAGATGAAGGAGTGAAAAAAGAAGAGGTTTCGGATGGATAAGTCTGAAATTTTCTGCCCATTAATAAAAGAGCACTGTAAAAACAAAGACTGTGTCTTTTGGGAGAATGAGGCATGTCTGTTGACTGTTTATTTAAGCTCATACTCAGATCGCTTAAACAGGCAAAAATCTGAGAAACAGCAGGCAGTACAAGAGCGTAAAGATATGCCTACATTAGTTCGAGAGTGTAAGGATTGGGCCAAGATAAGGGGTGTAAAAAGGCTAACCAAGAGTGACATCAAATACTTCTTAATGGAACGAGGTTTATCGCTAACGGGTTTAACCACCCAAGCTCTTTACAGAGAAGTGAATTCCAGACTGAGAGATTGAATCAGTTTGGATGCCTAATTCTCTATCTTGAAACGGAATCGTCATTGCGAGGGCTTTAGCCCGTGGCAATCCGTTCCCTGTGTTGCTGTAAGACAGTCTCGCTCGCAATGACAATTTAGCTTCAGTCAACTTGGAATAACATCGAAAACGAGAGATTTCTGGCATTTCGCAGAGAAAAGGAGTAGAATTATAAGAAAGCTACGCTTAGTTAGCTGAATTTGGTTAGCAGCGACTGCTCTTTCAGTTGCGAGTAATGCTCGACTGAAGCTAATATATAGCGTTAGCAATCAAGACTCTAGACTGCTAAAATAAATACAGAGCTATTTAACTAGAAGGAGGACTTACGGATGGCAATCAAACTGCAACCACTGGCCGACGGGGTGCTGGTGAAGCCCCTGGCAGGGCAGGAAGTCACCAAGAGTGGTATCTTTCTTCCCGATACCGCCAAGGAGAAACCCCAGGAGGGTGAGGTAATAGCGGTTGGGCCGGGCAGACTCAACGAAGCGGGCAAGAGAATCCCGCTGGACATCGCCGTCGGTGATATAGTGGTCTATTCCAAGTACGGCGGCACCGAGATTAAGGTCGAGGGCGAAGACATGGTCATCCTGCATGAGAGCGACCTCTTCGCCAAGCGCAGTAAGTAAGGAGGCGGTAAATGGCAAAACAGATTATATTTGGTGAAGAGGTAAGGCAGTACCTGAAGCGGGGGATTGACACCCTGGCCAACGCGGTAAAGGTAACCCTGGGACCTAAGGGAAGACCGGTGGCGCTGGAAAAGAAGTGGGGAGCGCCCTCGGTGATTGACGATGGCGTAACCATCGCCAAGGAAATCGAGCTCAAAGACCCCTTTGAAAACATGGGGGCTCAGCTCGTCAAGGAAGCGGCGACCAAGACCAATGATGCCGCCGGTGACGGCACCACTACCTCAACCGTCTTAGCCCACGCCATTATCACCGAAGGCTTCAAGAATGTCACCGCCGGCGCCGACCCGCTGGCACTGAAGCGTGGCATCCAGAAGGCGACCGAGGCTATCGTGGCGGAGCTCAAGCGGGTTTCGACCCAGGTGAAAGGTAAGGAGCAAATCGCGCAGGTTGGGAACATCACGGCTAAAGACGTAGAAATAGGCAACCTGATTGCCGAGGTCATGGAGAAAGTCGGTAAGGACGGCGTCATCACCGTTGAGGAGTCCAAGGGACTCAAGTATGAGACCGACTATGTCGAGGGTATGCAGTTTGACCGGGGCTACATCAGCGCCTATTTCGTTACCAACGCCGACCGCATGGAAGCGGTGGTTGAGGAGCCGTATATCCTCGTGACCGACAAAAAGATTTCTGCGGTCGCTGATATCCTGCCGGCGCTGGAGAAGATTCTTCAGACTACCAAGAACCTGCTTATTATCGCCGAGGATGTGGAGGGCGAAGCCCTGGCGACACTGGTGGTCAACAAGCTCCGCGGCACCATCAACGTGCTGGCGGTGAAAGCCCCCGGCTTTGGCGACAGGCGCAAAGCCATGCTCGAGGACATCGCCATCCTGACCGGCGGCAAGGTAATCTCTGAAGAAATCGGACGCAAGCTCGATACGATAACAGTTGAGGACCTGGGACAGGCGCGCCGTGTCACTTCGGATAAGGACAAGACCACCATCGTCGAGGGCAAGGGCGACGAGGCGGCAATCAAAGCCAGAATCAAGCAGATAAAAGCTCAGATTGACGAGACGACTTCTGACTTCGACCGTGAGAAGCTCCAGGAGAGACAGGCGAAGCTGGTCGGCGGCGTGGCTATTATCAAGGTTGGCGCCGCTACCGAGGTCGAGCTTAAGGAGCGCAAGCACCGCGTTGAGGACGCCCTCTCGGCGACCCGCGCCGCAGTTGAGGAAGGGATTTTACCCGGCGGCGGGGTAGGCCTCCTGAATGCCATCCCGGTTCTGGACAAGGTTCAGGCAACCGGTGATGAGGCGACCGGTGTCAACATCATCAGGAAGGCGGTTTTAGAGCCAATCCGCTGGATTGCCGTGAACGCCGGCAGGGACGGCTCGGTGGTGGTGGACACCGTCAAGAAGGGGCCCAAGGGCTTTGGTTACGACGCCGTAGCCGATGACTTTGGCGATATGGCTAAGAAGGGTATTGTTGACCCGACCAAGGTGGTGAGGAGCGCGCTGGAGAACGCCGCTTCTATCGCCAGCATGGTGCTGATTACCGATTCCTTGGTGGCGGACATCCCGGAGAAGAAGGAATCGCCCATGGGTCCTCCGCCGAGTGACATGTACTAAACCCAAATTCTGACCAAGACAGAAGCCCCGACCACAAGGTCGGGGCTTCTGTCTATCTAGGGGTGGTTGCTGTCATTGCGAGGAGACCCGACAGAGTCGGGGCGACGTGGCAGTCTTCTCAAAGTGTCATTCCCGCGAAAGCGGGAATCTAAATGTTACGTATTTCTTTTAGATTGTCAGGTCAAGCCCGACAATGACAGAAGTGTGTTGCAGGAGATTGCCACGGGCTGAAGCCCTCGCAATGACGATTAGGTTAAGCGGCAAGCAGCTATATCCTGAGTAGCTCTTCCAGCTTATCCTCTTCCTTCACCGGGCCCACCGCCGCCAGCCTCAGTTTCTCTCCCACCAGAAGTTCTTCAGCCAGCTTCTGCACCTCTTCGGTGGTAATGGCATCAATAATCCTGACCACATCATCGATGGTGAGGATGCGCCCCATCAGAGTCTCCTGGGCACCTGCCCAGCTGGCGGTGTCACGGCTGTCCTCCAGTCTTAAGATAAGATGCCCCTTGGTTATCTCCCTGGCTTTCTCAAGCTCCCACTCAGGCACCTTCTCCTTCAGGCGGGCAAGCTCATGGGTCGTCGCCTGAATCAATGCGACAAGGTTCTTTGGCTCGACCCCGGCGCCGATGACCAGAGAGCCGGCATCGAGGTGATGCCCCACGTAGCTGTGGATGCTGTAGCACAGTCCCAGACGGTCGCGCACCTCAAGAAAGAGACGACTGCTCATGCCGCTCCCCAGAATGTTGTTGAGCAGTCCCAGCACAAAACGCTGGGGGTGGAAGAGGGACAAGCCGGGCAGGGCAAGGTTCAGATGGACTTCCTCAATGTCCCTCTTTTCGGTTTTCAACCGTGCTCCGGCGTTAGATTGAAAGGCAAGATATGGGGCTTGCTTCTGGGTGCTTGCCCAGCCGCCGAGCAGCTTTTCCACCTCGGCGACGGCGTGGGCGTGACTTATGTTGCCGGCGATGGAGACCACGGTGTTTTGTGGCAGATACTGGCGGTTGAGGTAGCCGAGCATCATCTCCCGGTTCATGCCGGCTACTGTCTCTTTACTGCCGGCTATATCCCGCCCCAGGGGGTGATTGGGATAGAGAAGCTCATCAATGAGCATTTCAGTCCTCTGGGATGGCGAGTCCAGGCTCATGTTTATCTCTTCGATGATGACCTGACGCTCTTTTTCGATGTCAGCCGTTTCAAGCTTAGCGTGAAGAAACATGTCAGTGAGCACGTCCAGCGCCAATGTCAGGTGCTCCTGGGTTACCTTTGTCCAGTAGAGGGTCAGCTCTTTATCGGTGGCGGCGTTGAGCACCCCGCCCACCCCCTCGATTGCCTGAGAGATTTCCCGGCTGGATGGTCTCTTCGGCGTTCCACGGAAAAGGAGGTGCTCGATGTAATGGGAGATGCCCGCCTCGCTGTCCTGCTCGTACCTCGAGCCGGCGCCGGTGAAGATGCAGACCGAAACCGAACGCAGGTGGGGCATCGCCGTGGTGATAACTCTGAGTCCACCGGGGAGTGTCGTTTTTTGGTACAAGATGTCACCTCGAAAGGGTTATTTTTTCGCCTCTTTTTCCTCTTCGCTCGCCCAGTTCTGCATCAGCTCTTTGATGCGGGATGCCAGCTTTGGGCTTTTACGCAGACGGTCAATCAGGACGGGACAGCCTTCGAGAAGCGAGTTCTGGGCGGCGGCCGCCATGCCCTGAAGCAGTCCCTGGGTAGCGGCATCCATAGGTGCGTTCCCTGGCATCCCTGTCTCCATCTGTCTTTGGATGTCCTCAGAGGTGAACCGCATCGGGATGACACAGGTCTTGTACCAGGGGCACTCCCGGCAGCGCACGATATTGTAAGCCTCGTTTAAAATCTCGCTCAATTTTAGCTCCTTTAGCTATGGCATAATCTTGCTTAATCGGCTCTCAATCTGGGATAGGGATGAAAAGGCGCCGATTACCTTGTCCCGAACCATTCCGCCTGGGTCAATAAAGTAGGCGGTCGGTAGCCACTGAACTTGGTAAGCGGCGCATGCCTTATCGGCGCTGTCAAGGAGCACGGTAAAGGGTAGACTCTGCTTGTTAACGAATCTAGCTACCCGGTCCCGGGCTTCTCCGGCGTTAATCGCCAGTATGACCAGTCCCTTACCACTCCACTTTTCATAGCATGCCTTAAGCACGGGCATCTCACTGACGCAGGCGCCTCAGGTGCTGCTCCAGAAGGTAATGAAGACCGCCTTCCCCCGAAAGTCGCTCAAGGCAACAGCCTTGCCATCAAGGTCAGTCAGCTCAAAATCCGGGGCAGGATAGTCCAGTCCTGGGCGGATTCCTGCCGTCGGGCTGACGGGTTGACCCGTCACCGCCGGATTGGAGCTAAGATTGCAGCCGCTAAGCGTGAGTCCGAGCGCGTTAGCCAGCAGGGTCGCTTTCAGTAGGTTTCTCACCGATACATTTTACACCTAAATCGAGAGTAAAGCCAAATTCCCGGTCAGTACTAGGATGCCGACGCCGATTAAAAGCAGGGCGCTCAGGATATGGATTAAATTGGCATAGCGGGAGAGCTTTTTGAGCCAGGGTCTCAGGGCATCGAAGAAAGCGCCGATGATGAGAAAGGGAAGCCCGAGTCCCAGCGAATAGATAGCCAGCAGGTAAGCGCCCCTAAGGGCAGTTTCCGAACCCATCGCCAGAGTGAGTACCCCGCCCAGGATGGGACCGACACAGGGCGTCCAGCCCAGCGAGAAGACAGCCCCGATGAGAAAAGAGCGCAGATGTCCACCCCGTAATAACCTGCCAGAGTTCAGCTGTTTCTCAAAGTTGAGAGAGGGTATCTTGAGGGACAAAAGCAAGAACAGTCCCATGAGAATGAGCAAAAAACCCGAAAGCTGACGGAGCACCCCGATGTAAGCGCCGATAGCCAGTCCCAGAAGTCCGGCACCCGCCCCCAGCAGGGTGAATATCGTCGAAAAGCCCAGGACGAAGCAAATGGTATGAAGCAGAAGAGGCATTCCTTTCGTTCGGGCGTCGGAATTGAATATTCCCGGTCCGGCCATACTGGCAAGATAGACCGGTGCCATGGGCAAGACGCAGGGTGAGAGAAAAGAAAGAAGCCCGGCACCGAAAGCGAGAAACAATGTTATCTCTTCCAAAACGCTTAAAGGTTAAAGGATTTGAGTGTCAATATCAAGTCGGATTGCGGCTACCTGGCACAAGATAGATGTGGGGGTTACCGGTCCCGGGGTCGGCTTCCACCCTAACTTTCGTTTCGTAGGCTTCTTCTACCAGGGACTCGGTTAATACCTGCGCCGGTGTCCCGGAGGCGATGACCCTGCCCCGTTTCAAAAGTATCAGTCGCTCGAAATAGAGAGAAGCTAGGTTCAGGTCGTGCATGGCGGCGATGACGGTAAGCCCGCGGCCCCGGTTCAGCTCCCGTACCCTTTCCAGGATGTCTATCTGGAAGGCGATATCAAGGTGCACTGTCGGCTCATCCAGAAGCAGTCGCTCGGGCGGCTGTGCCAGCGCCATTGCCAGTATCGTCTTCTGTCTCTCACCCCCGCTCAGCTCATCGAAGCGCCGCCCCCCGAGGTTCGCCATGCCGGTCAGCCTGAGGGCTTCGCTGACCGCTCTTTTGTCCTCCGGGCTTTCACCACCAAAGGTATTCTGATGGGGCGTGCGTCCCAGTGCCACCACCTCCGTGACTCTAAAGGCGAGGGGAGCCTCATACTGCTGGGGTAAAACGGCAATGCGCCGGGCGAGACTCCTCCGGCTGAATCGGGTGAGACCTGCTCCCTCAAGCTCAAGCTCGCCTGCTTTTGGTCTCAGGATGCCACTGATTAACTTGAGGAGCGTGGTCTTCCCCGAGCCGTTCTGCCCGAGTAGCCCCACCATCTCTCTCTTGGTGATGGAAAGACTCACGTCCGAGAGCACCAGCCCGTTTCCGTAGCTGAAATTCACTTTTTTTATCTCAAGATAGGACATCAGAAGTGGTATCTCCTCTGAGTATTTCTCAAAAGATAGATGAATAGCGGTGCACCCAGAATCGCCGTGATTACCCCTACGGGAATCTCAATTGGGGCGAGAAGACTGCGGGCGAGGAGGTCGGAGAGGACGAGGAAGACCGCCCCGGCGAGGGCTGATGCCGGGAGCAGAAGCCGGTGGTCGGGCCCTAGGGTGAGCCGGAGGGCATGAGGCACTATCAGCCCGACGAAGCCGACCAGACCGCTGATTGCCACCGCGGATGCGGTTAAAAGTGAGGCGGTAACCAGGATGAGCAGTTTCTGTCTTTCCACGGAGACGCCGAGGTAGCTAGCACCCTCTTCACCCAGAGAAAAGGCATTTAGATTAGCGGTGAAGAGCCAGGCGCCCATCGTGCCGATGGCGACAAGGGGGGCAACCACGGCAATCTGCTGCCAGCTGGTGACCGCCAGGTTCCCCATGAGAAAGG
This sequence comes from Chloroflexota bacterium, assembly GCA_043800335.1. Taxonomy (GTDB): domain Bacteria; phylum Chloroflexota; class Dehalococcoidia; order Dehalococcoidales; family JAZDNC01; genus JAZDNC01. The sequence goes on along the minus strand of JAZDNC010000067.1, from coordinate 486 downwards.
AGTGAACCGAGCGCAGGTTGAGACCGAACCGGTCGCCCATGGCGATGATAAAGGTCATGACCGCCGCGAGGAGCGCGCTCACCACGAAGCCGGCGAGGAGCAGGTTGATGACCGGGGTCTTGCTGCCGACCCGAGACAGGTTATAGACCAGGCTAACCGTGATGAGTGCCGTGGCGAAAGCCGTGAGCGAGACGATGCCGAAACCGAGGAAGCTCAGGCTTATGGGGAGCAGCATGGCTAATGTCGCCCCCAGAGCTGCACCGGCTGAGGTGCCGATGATGTAGGGGTCAGCCATGGGGTTCCGGAGCAGTCCCTGAAAGAGCACTCCGCTTGTCGCCAGGGCGGCGCCGACCAGCGCCGCGCCGACGACCCGGGGCAGTCTCAGTTGCAGGATAATTGTCTCCTCGGCAGTGCGCCAGCCGGGGGAGAAATCAAAGAAGGGCAATCTGGTGAGCAGTATCCTGACGCTGTGAGACAGGGGTATAT
>JAZDNC010000044.1:0-23023 GCA_043800335.1 Chloroflexota bacterium | reverse complement strand
CCCGTGCCGCGGCGAGCGTGCCCCAATCATCTGATTTGACCCTCCAGGATAAGATAAAGCTGGCACTGCAATACTTCGGGGGAAGATAACTTAGCTACAATAATGCTAAAACTAATACAAAATCAAAGAGGCTAATGTGGATAAGCATGGGGAGATTCTGAAGGAGATAGCAATACTCTTTAAAGAAGGAATAGATTTGCAGATTGAGGGAGAACCTAAGAAGCTCAATCTGGCAGAACTCTCAATGAAGTATGAGTCTTGGTACACTAAAGCCTCAAATGTTATCCAACAAATAGTCCCAGAGAGACTTGAAGATTTTAAATCCGCTTACAAACTTGAGAAGAGAAAACAGGTCAACTATGAGACTTATACAATTAGCGACTACTTAATGGGTCTAGCCGTAACTTGGGCTGGCGAGCCAACATTCAATACGACTCAAGCCTATCAAACACGACTTCTTCGACAAATCTCAATCTTGAAATCAGCAATGAGTATAGCTCCATCTGTTCTTCGAGACATTCGTACAATATTATGTACGGAACTTCTTGACAATGATGTTGAGGCAGCCAAAGAACTAGCCAAAGCAAATCACCTACGTAGTGCAGGTGTTGTTTGTGGCGTAGTACTGGAAACTCATCTTAAGTCTGTAAATGAACGACTAGGGATTACCCAGAAAAAGAAAGACCCATCCATATCAGAACTTAACGATTCTCTAAAAAATGCGAACCATTATGATATACCCACATGGCGGTTTATTCAAAGATTGGCAGACATAAGAAATCTCTGTGGTCACTCAAAAGAACGAGAACCCACATCTGATGAAGTCAAAGATTTGATAGCAGGGACTGAAAAGATTATAAAGGAGATTTCTTAAACCTGACTTTCCTTCGGCTAATTTGCCCCTCCCCTTCTCAAAACTATATACTATTACTGTATGCCACCCTTTGAAATTGTCTCTGAATTCAAGATGACCGGCGACCAGCCCCAGGCAGTGGACAAGCTGGCTGAAGGGCTGAATAAGAACTACCGCCACCAGACGCTTCTGGGCGTCACCGGGAGCGGTAAGACCTTCACCATGGCGAACGTCGTCGCCCGCGTCCAGCGTCCGACTCTGGTCATCAGCCACAACAAGACCCTTGCCGCCCAGCTTTACGCCGAGTTCAAGGAGTTCTTCCCCAACAACGCGGTGGAGTACTTCGTGAGCTACTATGACTACTACCAGCCCGAAGCCTATGTCCCCCGCACCGATACCTATATTGAGAAGGAAGCCGACATCAACGATGAAATTGACCGGCTGCGCCATGCGGCGACCCAGGCGCTTTTCACCCGGCGCGACACGCTCATCGTAGCTTCGGTCTCCTGCATCTACGGTCTGGGCGAGCCGGAGGAGTACCGCAGTTTCGTCCTGACCCTCAAGCGCGGCGAGAGCTACGCCCGCAACGATGTTTTAAGACGCCTCGTTGATATGCAGTACGAGCGAAACGACCTTGACTTCAGCCGGGGCACGTTCCGCGTCCGTGGGGATACCCTTGAAGTCCTGCCCGTCTACGAGGAGATGGCGGTAAGGGTCGAGTTCTTCGGCAACGAGGTTGAGCGCATCCAGGAGCTTGACCCGCTCACCGGTGAGTTCCTGAGGGAAATGGACTCGGTTGACCTCTACCCAGCGAAGCACTTTGTTACTTCCCACGAGAAGCTGGCGCGGGCGATTATAACTATCCGAGAGGAGCTTGACGCAAGGCTAAAAGAGCTGAACCGTCAGGGTAAGATACTTGAGGCGGCGAGGCTCTCCGCCCGCACCAACTACGACCTTGAGATGCTCCAGGAGATAGGCTACTGCTCCGGGGTAGAGAACTACTCGCGCCATCTCTCGGGACGCGCTCCGGGAAGCCAGCCCTGGACACTTCTGGATTACTTCCCTAAGGACTTTCTACTCTTCATCGATGAGTCTCACATGAGCCTGCCCCAGATTCGGGGGATGTATAACGGCGACCGCTCCCGCAAAGAGACTCTGGTGGAGTACGGCTTCCGCCTGCCCTCGGCGCTGGACAACCGCCCCCTGAGCTTTGACGAGTTCAACCGGCACATCAGCCAGGCTATCTACGTCTCGGCGACGCCATCGGAGTATGAATATAAAGTAAGCCAGCAGGTGGCGGAGCAACTGGTAAGACCCACCGGGCTTCTGGAGCCGACGGTTGAGGTCAAGCCGACCAAGGGACAGATTGACGACCTGCTCTACCAGATTAAGAGCCGTGTTGAAAGAGGCGAAAGGTGTCTCGTCACCACGCTCACCAAGAAGATGGCGGAGGAACTGGCGGACTACCTGATTGAGATGGATGTCAAGACCCACTATCTCCACTCCGATATCGAGACGCTGGACAGGATAGAAATCCTGCGCGACCTGAGACTGGGCGTCTATGACGTTATTGTCGGCATTAACCTGCTCCGGGAGGGGCTTGACCTGCCCGAGGTCAGTCTGGTGGCGATTCTGGACGCCGACAAGGAGGGCTACCTGCGCTCCGAAGAAGCCCTCATCCAGACGATGGGACGCGCCGCCCGCCATGTGAACGGACACGTCATCATGTATGCCGATACCGTGACCGGCTCCATGACAAGAGCAATGGCTGAAACGAGGCGCCGGCGCGAGATTCAAGAACACTACAACCGGGAGCACAATATCGTGCCGCAGGGCATTAAAAAAGCGGTGAGAGACCTGACCGACCGGGTTAAAGCCGGGGTGGCGGAGGAGAGGAAGTCCTATACCGCCGCGCCGGTGGACAAAAGCCACGCCGCCCACCTTATCAAAGAGCTAGAAACCCGGATGAAGCAAGCGGCGAAGAACCTTGAGTTTGAAGAGGCGGCACTTCTCCGCGACCGCATCATTGAGCTACGGAAGGGCACGCGTGACTAGCGAAGAAAACGAGAAGGACGTCAGGCAAATACGCCGCGCCGAGCGTCTTAGAAAAAGGCGGGAGCAGATGAAACGGCACGGCGGCAGCCTTTTCACCATATACCGTAATGCTGTAACCAAACGGTTGAAGAAGAAACCAGATAAAAAGCCATGAGCTTGGGGAATATTGAAATTGTTGATGCCCACGTGCACCTGTTTCCCAGCAAAGAGGTGGGGCGGCAGGTGGTGGAAATGGTCAAGGCTACCTATGGCACACCCTACTACTGCACCGGTAGCCCCGACGAGCTAGACGTAACCATGCACCGCGCCGGTATAACCCGCGCCGTGGCCATGAACCAGGCGGGGGCAGGGGAAAAGGCGCTCAACTGGCTGGTAAGCGGGAACTTCTTCGTCTGCGCTTACTCAAAAAAGCATCCTGAGTTAATCCCGGCTATTGGATTGGACAAAAAGATGAAAAGGAATCCCGCGCAGGAAATAGACCACAAGCTCAGGTGGGACGCCAGAGCAGTCAAACTCCACCCTATGGTTCAAAAGTTCTACGTTAACGATAGAGCCATGTGGCCTATTTACGAGAAATGTGAAGCCGTAAATCTCCCCATCATTTTCCACAGCGGCAAGATGATGGTTAAGGGGCTACCCGATTACGCCCGCCCCGACCTTTTTCAAGAGGTGCTGAAAGCTTTCCCTAAGCTCAAAGTTGTATTAGCCCACATGGGCGGTGGTTTCTGGAAAGAAGCGTTAAAGCTGGCTCATGCCTTTCCCCAGAATGTTTTCTTTGACACTGCAATCGCAGTTTCGGGAGCGCCCATACCTGATTTTTTAAGGCTCACTGATGAAATGGCAGTTAAGATGATTCGAGAAATCGGAGCGCACCGAGTCATGTTCGGCTCTGACTTCCCCTGGATTGACCCGACGGCAGACATCGAGAGAATAAAGAGCCTGCCACTAACCGATGAGGAAAAGCAGATGATTCTGGGAGAAAATGCCCTGAAGTTCTTTAAGTCCAGTAAGCCTAGCCACTAAATTGACAATTCAGCAACTATTGATTAAGATTAAATTGAGGCGGAGCGGTGGGCTGAAAGGTTCACCAGCCGCAAACAGGCTGGTAATTCCAGCCTGTTATTTATGTGTCCGCGCTTTCCCTAAGTTAGAGTGTCCCTCTGCCTTTGTAATGAGCAAATCCTTCTGAGAACCTGAGACAATAGCACAAGATAATCATAGAGGTCAGTGTCGCTCAGTGGTTTATTTTCATGCTGGGATTTATTCCTTTTTACATGAAAGCTATCTATCTCTAATTTCTCCTTTTTATGGATAATATTAGACTCAACAGCTAAAGTTGTTAAGTCGGTAAAGTCAACTCTCTTATCAATTCCAAGCCTGTGTTTTAGATAAGCTTCTACTGCTTGGTCTAACAAAATGGGCTGTTTTATGTTGTAGCTACTATCATTTTCATTTCTAAACAGCTTAGTCCTAGCATCGTCCCATGCTTTAATCACTTCGCACAAAGCTGTCTCTCCCGAATCCATGAGATGCTCTCTCATTTGCAGAGTGGCAACTGCACCTCCCATAGTTCCACCCACCTTCTTTGCCGTCCATTCAATAAATTCAGTCACTCCTGTCAAAGCATCTTCGTTTGCCCTCACGATTGGTAGGTACACCTCTTTGATAAATCGTTTTGCATCTCTGCTATTTGCTGTATAACGCTCAAAACGATACTTACCCTCCATAAGTTCATACAGACGATTCTCAACTATTTGCATGCTTTGTAGAGAACCATGAACACTAGCTTCAAACTTTATGTGCTCACCACTGGCTCTACTCTTGTAGCGAACTTCCAAATCATGTTCCTTGCCTAATAATTGAAAGGCTCTTAACAAGCTTCTAGCTTGCTCTCTGCACGTCTCCTTCACTAAAAAGCTAAATTCGTATCCTGCCATGATTAAGTATGCTACCTAGTCTAATGAGAAGAAAAATAATTTGTTAGATTGACCTTGAAGAAACCTGGAGAAATTAGAGAAGCTGATATCGCTACCGCCCTAACCGTTTGCCTTTTCTTCGCCCTGTTTTGTCTCCTTCTTCTCCCCACCCTCCCCCTCCCTCTCTTTCTGAAGCTCTTCCCAGAGCCGGGCGGCACGGTTATAGCCGATGTGAAGTTGACGCTGAATATAGGAGACCGAGATGGTCTCATGCTCTTCTGCCAGCTTTCTCACCTGCTCCAGAAGCGGGTCAGCCGGGGTAGCCCCTTTCTGGAGTCCCCTGGGGGCAGCAAGCTCCTCGACATTGAGCGAGGCAAGCTCCAGCTCTTTCTGCTTTCCCCAGAAAAAGACCAGACGCTCAATCTCGGCGTCCGAGACAAAGCATCCCTGAAGACGCTTGGGCTTGGCGGCGTCGGTGGGCATGTAGAGCATGTCGCCCCGCCCCAAGAGCTTCTCCGCCCCGACGGCATCAAGGATAGTCCTCGAGTCCACCTGCGAGGTCACCGCAAAGCTGATGCGGGTGGGGAAGTTAGCCTTGATTAAGCCGGTGACCACGTCCACCGAGGGGCGCTGGGTAGCCACCACCAGATGGATTCCGGTCGCCCGGGCGAGCTGAGCCAGACGACAGAGGATGTGCTCCACCTCCTCGTAGCCGGTCATCATCAAATCAGCCAGCTCATCAATCACCAGCACCAGATAGGGCATCCTGTCCTTGCCAGTGCGGGTCTTATTGTAGCCCTCAATGTTGCGCACGCTGGCGAGCGCCATCTTCTTGTAGCGACTGTCCATCTCCGCATTCAGCCAGCGCAGGGTGCCAATCGCCTTCTCAACGTCAACGATGACCGGCGCCGCCATGTGCGGGATGCCGTTGTACTGGGTCAGCTCGACCCGCTTCGGGTCAATCATGATGAACCGGACGTCCTCCGGTGTATTGTGCAGTAAAAGACAGCAGATGACGGCGTTCAGACAGATCGTTTTACCGCTCCCGGTAGCCCCGGCAATCAAAAGGTGGGGCATCTTGGACAAATCAGCCGAGAGAGCCTCACCCCCAGCCCCCTTGCCCAAAGCAATGGTAAGCGGCGACCTCACCTTCAGTTTCTGAAAGCCAGACGATTCAATAACGCTCCTCAGACTCACTATACTGAAAACGGTGTTGGGCACCTCAATACCGACAACCGACTTGCCCGGCACCGGGGCTTCAATGCGGATGCTGGAAGCAGCCAGAGCCAGGGCAAGGTCATTAGCCAGAGAGGTAATTCTCTCCACCTTGACCCGGGTGCGGTCTACCTCCTCCGTTCTGACCTTGATAACGCCGTCTTTATCCTTCTCTTTTATCTCTTTTGTCTTGCGGTCCCAGCCTGGCTCGACACCGAACTGGGTGACCGTGGGCCCCACGTTTATCTGGACTACCTTAGCCTCAACTCCGTAGCTCTTCATGGCGTCCTCGATGAGCTTCGCCCGGCTGAGGTTTTCGGCTTCAGAGAGCTCGACCTCAGCGACCTTGTCTAAGAGGTCTAGCGGCGGTAGTCTCCAGCCACCCTCACCCGTCTCCGTGGTCTCACCGTACTTCTTCCAGACCTCCTGCGTCACCTGCTTGAGCGTCTCCGGCTGAGGCGCCAGGGCGGGGGCCGGTGGTGAGCTGACCGGTGGACGACTTACGGTAGCCCTTCTGGGAGGGAAAATTCCTCTCGGTCGGGGTGAGGGTGTGATTGGCGCGACCCACTCAGTCACTTCAGCTGACCGGGGCGCCGACCTGACTCTGGGCACCGGCATGGTCTTCCCCACGTCCAAAGAGACACCTCTGAGCCTGAGCAGATTCAGGAAAGGTCCTGGCACCATAAGCACAATGCTGAGGGCAAACAAGCCAAAAACCCGGAGAAGCCCGGTAATGCTCGCGACAGGTGAGCCGGTAACGTATTCGCCGAGGCGCCCGCCCAAGGAGAAGAGGGCAAGTAGCCCCCAGACGGCTATCACCATCACCAGTCCGCCCAGCCAGCGGTTCCAGTGGCGGGCTTTTGAGAGCTCAATGATGTAGGAGAGCTGACGCTTTTTGAGCGCGCCGATGGCGGTAATTAGGGCGAGAAACGAGAGCAGTAAGCCCCAGCCGAAGATACCCCAGACCTCACGGGCAAAATCATTCCCCCAAGCGGTAACCGCCGAGCGTTGCCACAAAAGCACGCCCATAACCAAGCTGACCAAAAAGACTACCAGCACGGTAACTTTGAATGCAGTGCTCTGCTCTTTGAAGGCGGTAGCCAGATTCGCCAGCCCCCGGAAAATAGCTCCCGGAGCTAACAGGAGTACGCCCAGAATGTCCAGGCCGACGATGCGGAGGAGACCGGCCCTATCAGTGGCACCGATAATGTAGCTCCCCACATCGCCACCAAGCTCGAACCAGCCCAGTATCCCCCAGAATGACGCGATAAGGGCGCAGACACCCAGCAAACGGTAGAGACGGCGAAGGAACTGATACGGCTTCCTGCCAGCCACCAGCGCAACGATAACCAAAAGGACGAGAGCAAGAAAGGCAATTCCCCAGCCAAAAAGCCCCCAAATAATACCAAGGGCGTTATTTGACCACGACGTTACGGCTTGCCATTGCCATAAGATAACCACGGCGACAGCGACAATCGGCAGAAGCAGCAGAACTCGCCGGAAGACAGGGGAGAGTAGGAACGGTTTCCGGTAGCTCCTTTTGATGCTATCTCTTCGTTTAGCCACAGCCTCAGCCTACACCTTTACCAGAAAAGGCAGTATCATAGGATGACGTTTGGTCTTTTCATAGTAGAATTTATTGAGTAAGTCCCTTACCTTGGTGGTGATATAGTTCACATTAGACGGACTGGCACCCCGGTCTAGAGCCTGCGTCACCACACTTCGGCTCTGCTCAATCAATTCCTTAGAGTCCTTCTCGTCAACAAAACCCATGGTGGCAATCTCGGGACGCGCCGCCGATTTGCCCGTCTTACGGTCAACCGTCATAATTACCACCACGATGCCGTCACGGGAGAGCGCCCGGCGACTGCGCAAGACCACGCTGTCCACGTCACCGACACTGAGCCCGTCAACATAGACGTCACCCAGAGGGATTTTGCGCACTACACTGGCACTTCCGGGGGTCAACTCAAGCACGTCGCCGTCTTCCAGCACAAAGCTATTCGCCCGGGGTACTCCCACCGACTCTGCCAGCTCGGCGTGGAGGCACAAATGGCGATATTCACCGTGAACCGGCAGGAAGAACTTCGGCTTTACCAGATTCAGTAAGAGCTTGAGCTCCTCCTGACTGCCGTGTCCGTGGACATGAACCTGCGAGATGGTGCTGTAGAGCACCCGCGCCCCCTGCTTGAAGAGATTGTCAATGGTCTGGTTGATAAGGGCTTCATTACCGGGAATAGGAGATGCTGAGATAACCACGGTATCACCGGGGATGATGTGAAGCTGACGGTGGTCACGGTTGGTGATACGCACCAGGGCAGAGGTGGGCTCCCCCTGACTGCCCGTGGTCAGAATGACGATGCGATTAGGCGGCAAACCTTTCAGCCCGTCAAGCTGCCCCAGAGTGCCCTGGGGTACCTTGAGATAGCCAAGCTCCTGTGCCATGCGCGACGTGTCAACCATACTCTGCCCGGTAATGAAGACGCGCCGTCCGTGTTTCACCGCAGAGTCTATAACCAGCTGCATGCGGGAAATAAGAGAGGCAAACGTAGTAATAATGACCCTGCCCGGCGCCTCGGCAATGACCCGGTCCAGGGTCTCCCCCACCACTTTCTCCGAGGGGGTGTAGCCGGGTAGCTCGGCATAGGTGGAATCAGAGAGGAGGAGCAGGACATTCCTGGCGCCCAACTGGGCTAAACGGGCGAGGTCGGTCAACTTACCGTCAACCGGCGTATAGTCCAGCTTAAAATCACCGCTGTGGACAACGATACCCACCGGAGTGTAGATGATAACCCCCACCGAGTCCGGGATGCTGTGACAGACCGCGAAAAACTCAAACCTGAACTTCCCCAGATTGACCTGACTCCCCACCGTCACCGTCTGGAGTTTTGCCTGCGCCAGAGCCCGGGCTTCCTTAAGCTTCACCGAGACTAGCCCCCTCGTCAGCGCCGTGGCATAAACCGGCACATTCAGCTGGGGCAGGATATAAGGCAGGGCACCGATGTGGTCTTCGTGCCCGTGGGTGATGATGATGCCCCTTACCTTGCTTTTGTTCTCCAGTAGATAGCTCACGTCAGGGATGACCAGGTCTACCCCCAGCATCTCTTCACTGGCGAACATGAGACCGCAATCTATGACGATGATGTCATTCTCATACTCCAGAAGGAGCATGTTTTTACCGATTTCACCCAGCCCACCGAGGGGGATTACTCTAAGTTTTGGTTTTGGCATCTTAATTCCTAAAACATACTTAATTGCTGTTGCGGTTTAGCCTCGGCGTGAGGCTGAGAGCCAGCCAGAATTCCGGGTATCCTGAGGAAGTCACTCTTTATCGTCTCACGCAGTGACTGCTGGTAAAGCGCCGCCGCCGGGTGATAAAGGGCGAAGTAGACCGTGTCGCCCACCCTCTGAGCAGTGCCGTGAATCTTCGAGATGCTCTTATCGGGCAGAAAAGAGGCGAGCGCGTAGCGCCCCAGTAGAACAATGATACGGGGCTTGATGGTGGCTATCTGGGCATCAAGCCAGGGACGACAGTTCTGTATCTCATAGGGAAGAGGGTCACGGTTCTCCGGCGGCCGGCACTTGATGACGTTGGTGATATAGACCTGCTCCCGCTTGAAATTTATGGAACCAAGAAGCTCGTTCAGGAAAGCCCCCGCCTGTCCGACAAAAGGAAGCCCCTGCTTATCTTCGTTAAATCCCGGCGCCTCCCCGACAAACATGATAGCGGCATTTTCTGCCCCGTCACCGGGCACTACCTGAGTGCGGCTGGCTGCCAGGGTCGGACACTTCTTGCAGACGACAATCTGCTCCCGAAGCTCGTTTAGCGGTGTCATTTTCGTAGCTGTTTTTAGGCTATGATAGCATGGGTGCTAGGGCTAGTCAATTCAGAATTCATTGACAGTCAATCCAGCGTGCTTTAAACTTTAAAATGGTTTATTTGTCGCAAGGAGTACCAATTTGACTGGTGATGAAATCCGTGAAGCATACCTGAAATTCTTCGAGAAAAAGGGGCACACCATCGTGCCCAGCTCGTCTTTGATTCCCCACGGCGACCCTACCCTTCTCCTCACCACCGCCGGCATGGTGCAGTTCAAACGCTACTTCCTGGGGGAAGAGACACCACCCAACCGCCGTCTCGCCTCCTGCCAGAAGAGCTTCCGCACCACCGATATCGAGTCGGTAGGGGACTTTAATCACCTCACTTTCTTTGAGATGCTGGGGAACTTCTCAATCGGAGACTACTTCAAAGAGGAGTCAATCGGCTGGGCGTGGGATTTCGTGACCAGAGTCCTCAAGCTACCTAAAGAGAGGCTCTGGATAACCGTCTTCCTCGACGACGATGAAGCCGCCGGCATCTGGAGAAAGCTCGGCGTCCCTGAAGACAGAATCGTAAGGTTCGACGAGAAGGACAACTTCTGGGGTCCCGCGGGAAGCTCGGGCCCCTGCGGTCCCTGCAGCGAAATCCACTACGACTTCGGCGAGAAAGTCGGCTGCCGTCAGCCCACCTGCACCCTGGGCTGTAGATGCGGGCGTTTCTCTGAAATCTGGAATTTGGTCTTTACCCAGTTCAACCAGGACACCGAGGGCAAACGCACCCCCCTGCCCCGCCCCAACATTGACACCGGCATGGGGTTGGAGCGTATCACCACAGTGATGCAGGGCAAGCTATCCGTCTATGAGACTGACCTCTTCGCCCCTCTGGTCGAGCGTGTCGGCGCCATCGCCGGCATGAGATACGGCTCTGACGCCACCGCCGACAACACCATGCGCATCATCGCCGAGCACGGGCGGGCGGTCGCCTTCCTCATCGCCGACGGCGTAATGCCCGCAAATGAGGGCAGGGGCTACGTCCTGAGAAGGCTGCTTCGCCGCGCCAGCTACTTCGGCGAGACCCTGAGCCCGACTAAGCCGTTCCTCACCGAGGTCGCCGAGATGACCATCGAGAAGATGGGGCATGTCTATCCCGAACTCGCTAAAAACCGTGACTTTATTTTAAAGGTAATTGAGTCCGAAATTGAGCGTTTCCGCGAAGCCCTGAACACCGGTAGCGAGCTTCTGAACCGTACCTTTATCGCCATGAGAAAGGAGCTAGTTGAATATATACCCAAGCTCAAGAAGGACTTAGATGAAGCTATTTTACGAGGGGACATTAGGTCACTCCAATATGACGTCCCAAAAGCGATAGATCAGTTTCAGATATACTGCCCTGCTTGGAACCATACACTAATCATTGGTGGACGAAACATTATTGATGAGACCTTAAGACCTATACAAGATAGGCTAGATCAAATTAAACAAGCCAGCGTAAATTATGAAGGGAGCCCTCGCCACTCATACCAAGAATTAAGAGAATATATTAAAAATACACTTGAAGATATTCTAAAAAGCGTTCATTCGATATCTGGCATACTTTATGGACATGAGATATTTGCGTTACATGATACTTATGGCTTCCCGGCGGAGCTTACCCGCGAGCTTGCCCTGAAGAGTGGCTACGGCGTTGACCTGGAGGGGTTTGAGCGGGAGATGGCAGCACAAAGGGAGCGCGCCCGCGCCGCCAGCCGGTTTGACACCGCTCCCATCACCACGGTCGAAAGTGTCCGGACAAAAGCCACGGAGTTCACCGGCTATGACACGCTGGAAAGCAAGCCGCGCATACTGGAAATCCTTGTGGGTGGCAAGCCGGTGGATACCGTCCACGAGAGAGAGACCGCCAGCATTATTCTGGAGACGACACCTTTTTATGCCGAGATGGGCGGTCAGGTCGGCGACCAGGGCAGGATAGCCGGAGATAACGGTGAATTTCTGGTGACCGCCACGAGCTATGGCACGAATGCCGTCGTTATCCACGAGGGACAGATTACAAGAGGAACTCTGGCTAAGGGTGATTCCGTCTTAGCCTCGGTCGACCGGGAGCGCCGCCTTGACATCGCCCGCAACCACACCGCAACCCACCTCCTCCACAACGCCTTACGTAAAGTGCTGGGCGAGCACGCCGAGCAAAAGGGCTCGCTGGTCGCCCCGGATAGACTCAGGTTCGACTTCTCTCATCTCAACAGTGTGAGCGAAGAGGAACTGCAAAACATCCAACGGCTGGTAAACGAATCTATCCGCAAGAACCTTGGAGTTAGCTGCCAGTTAATGCCCATCAAACAGGCGCTTCAGGAAGGTGCTATCGCCCTCTTTGACGAGAAATACGGGGAGACGGTGCGCGTGGTGAGGATAGGTGAGCCGGCACTGAGCCGGGAGCTTTGCGGCGGCACCCACGTCACGGCGACCGGTGAGCTCGGGCTTTTCCGAATTATCTCAGAATCCAGCATCGGTGCCGGACTGCGCCGTATTGAAGCCGTTACCGGGAGAGGCGCCGAAGCCTACACTGAAGAAAGGCTCTCTCGCCTAGAAAAGGTTGCCGGACTGGTCGGCGGCTCGGTCAGCGATGTCGAAAGCAGAGTTGCGGCACTGGTCGGCGAACTCGCGAGCGAGCGGCGCCAAAGAGAAGCTCTGGAAAGAGAACTTTCACTCAAAGCTGCGGAGACACTCCTGAGCCAAGTTGAAGCGGTCAGCGGGGTAAGCGTGCTCACGGCAAGCCTGCCCCCCACCCGGCCCGAACTGCTCCGGGAGATGAGCGACTTCCTCAAAGATAAGCTCAAGAGTGCGGTAATCGTACTCGCTACCGTCCAGGAGGGAAGACCGCTCTTCCTCGCCGTGGTCACCCCCGACCTGGTGGCGAAGGGCTTGAACGCGGGAAACATCGTGAGAGAGGTCGCTCGGGTTACCGGTGGCGGTGGCGGCGGCAGGGCTAACCTGGCACAGGCGGGCGGTAAAGACAAAAGTAAAATAGCCGAAGCCCTAGCCCTGGTGAAGAGCCTCATCGCACGGGGTACTGGTAATGCGTAGCCTCGGGCTCGATATCGGAGACAGGAGAATAGGTGTCGCCATTAGCGACCCTGGAGGTATCTTAGCCCGTCCCCTCACCATTCTGGAGCGGACAAGCGACCAGGAAGCCATCAGCGCAATCACCGAGATAATTGAAAAGGAAGATATTCAGAGGGTTGTCGTCGGACTCCCACTCTCTCTGGACGGCACCATAAGAGAGCAGGCGGAGAAGGTAAGAGCCTTTGCCGGGCTACTGGCGGAGAGAGTCAAAGTGCCGCTGGAGCTACGTGACGAGCGTCTCACCACCGTGACCGCCCAGAGACTCATGAGGGAAGCCAGAGGCAAAAAGAAACCCCCGAAGTCCAGAAAAGAGACTCACGATGACGCCATTGCCGCCGCCGTCATCCTTCAGGAGTATCTGGACGAAGCCCATGACCCGGTAAAGTAGTACCTGTCTTTTCATTCAAATCGTGAGAACGAATTTCAACCTAATCAAGAGCGATGGTGAAGCCCGTGCTGGTGAGCTGATAACGCCCCACGGCATCGTACCCACCCCGGTTTTTCTGCCGGTAGGGACGCAGGCTTCGGTTAAAACCCTTACCCCCGACGAGGTGAGAGAGATTGGTTTCAGGATAATATTAGCCAACACCTACCATCTCTACCTGAGACCGGGGCTCAAAGTCATCGAGAAAATGGGTGGTCTGGGCAAGTTCACGGGCTGGGACGGGGCGATTCTCACTGACAGTGGGGGTTATCAGATATTCAGCCTCACGCCTCTCCGCAAGCTAGATGATGAGGGAGTCACCTTTCGCTCCCATCTGGACGGGAGCGAGCACCTCATCACCCCTGAGCTAGCCATAAAATATCAAGAGATAATCGGCGCCGATATCATCATGGTTCTTGACGAGTGCTCGCCGACTGATGCCAGCTATGACAGGCTAGAAAGAGCCGCTGTAAGAACGTTTGAATGGGCAAAAAAATGCCTCGGGGCTAAAAAGAGGGATGACCAGGCTCTCTATGCCATTGTCCAGGGCGGGCTTTTCCCTGAGCTAAGGAAAAGGTCAGCAGAAGAGTTAACCCACCTCGATTTTGACGGCTACGCCGTCGGCGGGCTCTCGCTGGGTGAGCCCAAAGAAAAGACCTGGGAGATTGTCTCTCAGACCACGAGTTGGCTACCCCGGGATAAAGCCCGCTACCTCATGGGCATGGGCTCGCCGGAAGACCTGGTTGAGGGGATAGCCAGGGGCACCGATATCTTCGACTGTGCCCTGCCGACACGAGTCGCCCGGAACGGGGCGCTTTTCACCAGTGGGGGCAGGCGCAACATCAAAAACGCAGTCTTTCGCGAGATAGAAGGACCGGTTGAGCCGGGATGCCAGTGCTACACCTGCCGCAACTTCTCTGCGGGCTATTTACACCATCTCTTTATGAGTAATGAGCTTCTCAGCTACCGTCTGGCAACCATCCATAACCTGAGCTTCGTCTATAACCTCACCCTGAGGGCGCGGGAGGCAATTCTGAACGGGACTTTTGCTTCTTTCCGTAAGTCATTCCGGGCAGATTATGTGCCCACCGACGAAGAGATCAGAGTCAGCCAGAAAAAGAAATGGCTTGCGACCTGGCATGGTGAAAGGGACGACTAACCGCCGTCAATAATCATGAGAGGAAAGACCTCGTCGCCGGGCTTAACGGCGGTGGCGAGAATATCACCGGTGACGCTCTTCCCGTTGACAAAGACCACCAGATTGCCCGCCAGGGTGTCCTTCTCATCAAAAATTATCTTGCCCAGAGACGGGTATCTATCAACAAGTCTTTTGAGGCACTCGCCTATGGTATCGCACTCAAACTCTGCCGTCTTCTTGCCGCCTGCCGCCGGCTGGAACATCCCCGCCAGCCTCACCTTAACCACTACCTTGAACCCTCACTAGCACTTAGTTGTGAGTCCTCATGTTCGACAGCTCTTCATGAACAGGCTTTGATTTCTTATCTTCGCTCACCCTGAGCCTGTCGAAGGACGAGTCCTCATGGTTCGACAAGCGTTCGACTGAGCTCAGTTCTGGCGACATCACTGGAACCACGCCGAAGGCTCACCATGAGCGAAAATCATAACTGTCACTCTTATTATTATGCACTAGTCACAGCAGACGGTGCAGTTGGGGTTCCGGTTAACGCTGAACTCCATGAACTTCATGCTCAGCCCGTCATAGATGAGGAGCCTGTCGGTGAGGAGTTCACCGATGCCGACAAAATACTTTATTACCTCGGTAGCCTCGATACAGGCGATAATCGCCGGCACCACGCCGACCACCGGGAATTTGACCTTCTGGGTCTCGCCGTGATAGAGGCAGGCTAAACAGGCGGTCTTGCCCGGGAGCACAGTCATCGCCCTGCCCTCAAAGCCGTAGATAGCGCCGTGGAAGAGGGGCAGCTTGAGCTTCTGAGCGGCACGGTTCAGGGCATATCGGGTGGCGATGTTGTCCATGGCGTCCACAATCGCATCGCACCCGCTCACCAGACGCTCTACATTCTCCTGGGTTATGGTCTCGCCGGATGTCTCCAGTTCCAGTTTGGGATTGATTCTTTTCAGCTTCTCGCCGGCGGAGTCAACTTTGCGCCGGCCTACATCCTCATCCCAGTGCAAAATCTGGCGGTTCAGATTGCTGAGCTCGCTCTTGTCATGGTCAACCAGTTTTATCTTACCCACCCCGGCAACGGCAAGATAGATAGACAGCGGACAGCCTAGCCCTCCTGCACCGGCGATGAAGACCTTAGCCCGCTTCAGCTTCTCCTGCCCCGCCTCGCCCCAGCCCGCCACCATCATCTGACGGTCATAACGCTTCAGGTCATAATCAGTAAGCATGCCTAGCTACCCCCTCCTTCCAGTTCTTTGTCCAGCCAGTCGAGATAGTCAGGATTGCCATAAACCAGAGGCAGAGCGATTATCTCGGGAATATCATAGCTGTGAATCCCCTTCACCATCTCAATTATACCATCAAGCTCGGAGCTTCTCGTCTTGGCGATGAGCAGACTTTCCTTAGCTTCTTTGATACCACCCTGCCACCAGAAGTGCGAACTTACCTCTCTCACGATGCTGACACAGGCGACCTTACGCTCGGCCAGTAAAGCCTGGCTAATCAGTTCCGCCTCTTCAAAGCTGGCGGCGGTGATGAAGACCACGGAATAATCAGTCGAGAGTGGTTTCACAGAGCTTCACCTTCCCCCAGACCCCCACTTTTTCGCCGATGATGATGACCAGACCCATGATGTCCTTAATCCCCCGGGCGAAGGCAATTCCCTTCTGTATGTCCTCGGGTACCGTTATCATGTTGCCGATGGCGGTTGCCGCGGCGTCGGAGAAAGTAGCCGAAGATGCCAGAACCGTCACCGCATCGGCTCTACCGAAGCTAAGTGAGTGCCCTACCGTCCCCGAAGAGGTCGAGATACCAATGGGAGTGTCCTCGGGGTCTATCTCCAGACCGACCCTACCGCTTAATGGCGAAGCCCCGGCGTAGATTCCTACCCGCCTTTTTTCGGAAGACCTGAGATAGATGTCCCCCCCGTTTTCAATGATTATTTCGGATGAGAAGGGGAGAAGCTCCGTCCCGACGAATTCGGCAATTGCCCCCGCCACTGCCGCCATCGGGCTTACTCCAACCTTCGCCCCGGCTTCAGCCATGGCTATCACAATATCGGGGGCATCAGATTCAACCGCAACCGGCGCCAGCGAGGTAAGGAAAAGCGGATTCCCGGCAATATACTTCTCCAGTTTCTCACGGTACTTGAAAACCAGCCTTTCTGTTTTGCTGCGGAGTTTAGATAGAGCCGAGACGTGAAGGTCGGTCTCCTTCACCATCACCTTAAAGGAGATAAGCCCTTTATCTTTAATCCAGCTCCGGTAACGTCTCGGCTCATACATTGGCTAAAGGTGCAGCTCCATGGCGCGGGGCGGGCAGGCTTTGATGCATATCTCGCAGGCAAGGCACTTTTCGTTAACAAAGTTGACCCGCCTCGTTTTCTGGTCAAGCTTAAAAGCACCCGAGGGACACAGGGTGACACAGACGCCGCAGTGGGTGCATCTATCCTCGTTGCGGATGACATCACGTCCCAGGGACTGGATTCTTACCCCGGTGTCAGTCAGATACTTCAAGCCCCTTTCGTAGTCCTCCGCCGCTCCAGTGATCTCCATCACCAGCAGTCCCTCTTCCTGCTGGGTAACCGAAGCCTTGAGGATATTGAAGTCAAGGTTGTAGTCCTTGACCAGCCGGCTCACGATGGGACGGTCAACCAGACGCTTGGGAAAGTGCAACACGACCTTCTTGGAAATCGTCATCTTACTACCTCACATCTCCTCTAAAGTCCCTTACACCCTGGTCTCTTCCAGAGGCCGCTCCTTGAGCGGTTTGAAACCGTAGTCCGAGCCTGCCTGCGGTAAGGGCGCTACCGGCGCCGTCAGCAGGAACCTGCCGCTCTTAATCCAGTCTTTGAGTATAGTGGCAATCTCAACCGCCCCGGAGTAACTGGAAAGGGAACCGGCAGGCACCTCCTTACCATTGATGACCACCTTGCCCGTCTTCAGTTCCCCGTAGCTTACCTCTGCCACGATATCGGGTTTCCGCTGGGGATAGGCATCGGAATAATCAACCACCGCGGCGTATATCTCCTCGTCGGGAATCGCGGCATACTTCATGTTCTCCTCAGATAGGATAGGTATAGGAATCCCGAGCCCGACGGTGAGCGTCGAGCCGTAACCGACCATGCTTGTCCCAACCAGCCATTTCGGGCTCATCTGCTTGAGGTCGCCGATGACCGCCAGCGTGCCGGCACCCCGCTTGGGCACGCCGTTTTCGGTGCGCAGCGGATTGGGGTCATGCTGAGTGCCCTGCCAGGCGACGTAGCCGATGCCGCCCCCCAGGAATATCCGGGTGCCCACCCCGATGGTCTTGAAATAGGGGTCTTTGAGCAGAGGCGAGAGCTGTCCGGCGCTGCAGTAATTGACATTCCCCATCCTGGGCTTCAAGACCCCCATGTAGGTATAAATCGTTTTCTCCGAAAGGTTGGTGGCGACGTTGTAGTTCTGGTAGCCGTTTCTCGGATTGAAGAGCACGGCTTCGTTCAGGTCTTCGATGTTTATCCAGGTCTCCAGTCTCTTTCTCGGGTAACAATCGGTGCCGTAGGCATTCGCCACAAACCTTACGTCCTTACCCGAGACGAGCTCCTCAATGACATGCCCGCCACCGTAGTTGAATTCCCCGGGGCGGACTCGGTTCCGTGGGTCATCATCGGGCATCGCGGTAGCCCCCAGAATGAAGTCAACCGCCGCCAGCCCGCCGTAAGCCGGGACATCGTTGAGGTAAATCCTGCCCCCGCCCAGCTTGATGCGGGGCTTGGCATGTCCGATATTAAAGTAGGCACCGGAGGAACACATCGGGCCGAAAGTCCCGGTGGTAACCACGTCCACTTCCTGCGCGGCTCTGGCTAGCCCCCTCTTTTTGACGAGGCCGATGACCTCTTCGGCGGTCGCCACCACCACCTTACCCTCACCTATCTTTTTGTTTATTTCATCTATTGTCCTAAGCATTTAACCGTCCTTTCCCGTCCTGAATTAAGATAGTATTCCCCCTAAAATAGAGCAAATTGCGATAATTATATTCGGGAACTAAGTCTGAAGCAAGAAGGGAGTTAACCTAATGAGTTTTAATATCTGCTGCCGTGGGGCAGCACATGTCCATGTTAGCGCTCATGAGGTCTTCCAGCGTTATGGAGCCGAAGACCTGGTCAACGGCTTCCGTCGCCTTGACCCAGATGCCCCGGGTGGGACAGGAGTCGGCACGATGGCACTGAAGGGGAGAATCAACACACTCAACCAGTGCGGTTGAGCCCTCTACCGCCCGGATAATATCGCTCACCTTTATCGTTGACGGGGAACGAGCCAGGACGAAACCCCCTCTTGCCCCGCGGACGCTCCTCACCAGTCCCGCGACCCTGAGGGGGCGGGCCAGGTGCTCAAGATACTGCTCTGAGATTTCCTGCCTCCGGGCAACATCACTCAGCACCACCGGTTCCTCACGGTAGTTCAAGGCAATGTCAACCATCGCCCTCAGCGCATAACGACCACGGGTTGAGACTTTCATCAGTTTATTTCCAACTAATTTTGTCATAATTCTAAAGGAAGTGAGTTCCTTTGTCAATACCCTTACCCTCCCGATACAAAGCAAGCCTGGATTTGACTTCCTAGCGGCGACTAAGTATACTACTCTCCTGTATGATTTCCTGCCTTGAAGATACACTTCACACGCCGGGAAAACCATGCTGGCAGTAATCCGTTTTCTGTTGCGGCTTGCTGACACTATAAGCAGTCTCGCCGGAAAGCTGGTCAGTTTCCTGATGACCTTTACCATCGGGATAATGATTTACGCCATAATAAGAAGGTACGCCTTCAACGCGCCCTGGGCTTACGAGAAAATCGTCACCAACTTTTTAGCCACCTACGTCATGATTGGCGCCGCTTATGCCTTCCGCAGCGGCGCTTTCATTAACGTTGACATCCTTGAGAGGCGCCTGCCACTCCGGGCGCGCGCCGTCGTGAGCCTGCTTGCCTCTGTCCTTTTATTCATCTTCCTGCTTACCCTGATTAAGGTGACCGGAGAACCCGCATTAAAGGCTCTGCCCAAGACGAAATTCACGATGCAACTCATCCATCCCCTGCGCTGGCCGGTGACGCTCATCATCCCGGTGGGTGTTATCCTGCTCATTGTTCAGGGGCTGGCTAAATTCATCCGCAACCTCATCACGGCAATCACCGGGAAGGAGCTCACTTGAGTACCGGCTGGCTCGCATTCAGTATCCTGGGTATGCTCATTCTCTTCCTGTCCCTAGGATTACCCCTGGTCTTCATCCTCGGTGGCATCGCTGTCATCGGACTTAATCTGGTAATGGGCCCGCGCTCTCTCTTTATTGTCTACTGTAACACCCTGGCAAAAACCCGGGATTTCACCTACATCACCATACCCCTCTTTACCTATATGGCTTACATGCTGGAGCGCTCCGGGGCTGCCGAGGACCTGTACACCATGATTCAGTACTGGGCAGGACGTCTCGCCGGCAGTCTGGCAATAGGTACCGTCTTCATCAGCACCATCCTTGCCGCTATGACCGGTCTCTCCAGTGCTTCCATTATCACCATGGGGGTTACTGTTTTGCCCTCGATGCTGAGACGCGGCTACGACAAGCACCTGGCTATGGGTAGCATCGCCGCCGGGAGCACGCTGGGCATTCTCATCCCGCCGAGCGTACTGGGGCTCCTCTACAGCAGTGCCAGCGGCTCTAACATCGGGCGCATGTTCCTGGCGGGCTTCCTGCCCGGTTTTCTGGTCGCCGCCCTTTTTATTCTCTATATCGGTATACGCTGTTACTTCAAACCGGAACTGGGACCACCCCTGCCGGATAGCGAGAAGATAAGCACCAAGATGAAAGTGAATTCCCTCTGGTCTATAGTCCTCCCCGGACTGCTCGTCGTCTTGGTACTGGGCTCTATCTTCTTTGGTATCGCCACGCCGCTGGAATCAGCAGCGGTAGGCGCCCTGGGCTCAATACTGATAGTAGCCATAAACCGCAAGCTCAATTGGAAGAACTTTCAGGAGGTCAACTACAAAACACTCCTCCTCACCGTGATGGTAGTCTGGGTGCTAATCGCCGCCGACTCCTTCCGCGCCCTCCTCGTGGTTACCGGTATCCAGCATCTGGTTGAAAAAGCCTTGCTGAGCGTACCCTTCGGCACCTGGGGGAGCATCATCTTCATGCAGCTGATTCTCTTCGTACTGGGCTGTTTCATCGATGAGTTTGGAATTATCATCATCACCATGCCGGCTTTCTTGCCGGTAATCCGCACCCTGGGGATAGACCCGGTCTGGTTCGGCATCATCTTCATTATCAATATGGAGATGGCTGAGATGACCCCGCCAGTGGCTTTGAACATTTTCTACATGAAAGCCATTGCGCCCGAGGGCACGACCACGGAAGAGGTCTATAAGTCGGTTTTGCCCTTTATCGGGATGCTGGGGATAGCTCTCGTTGCAATCATGCTCTTCCCACAGATTGCTCTCTGGCTCCCCAACCTGATGATTAAATAACACTCCATTTCTCTAAGAACCGCCCTGTTCAGACCTTAGACTCCTTTCTCACAATGCAGGATGATACCCTCTGAAATTGCCACTCTGAAGCTAAAAGTGATAAAATAATGCGATTTGTAGAATGCGCTCGACTGAAGAAGGAAGAAAAATGGAATCCACTCAAAAATGCAACGTCTGCGAGGCTAATCTTGTCCCGAATGGGTCTGGAAACCCACTAAAGTGCTCTTTCTGCGGTAAAGAGATGAGTGCCCCGGCTTACTGTCCCCATGGACATCTCGCCTGTGAAACCTGTGCCCGACTCGAACCCCTCGCCGTTCTGCAGGAACTCCTCACTAAAACGACCAGCCGCTGTCCCGCTGAGATTCTGGAGCTTATGATGTCCCACCCCAGAGTCCCGATGCACGGACCCATCCATCACGTCTTCGTACCCGTAGCCATAGTCGCCGCGGTGCGCAATACCGGTTACCCTCTCCCTCCTGATGCCCTCCTTCAGGCTTTTGACCGGGGCGCAAAAGTGCCCGGCGGCTGGTGCGGTCTCGCCGGGGCTTGCGGCGCCGCTCTGGGCGTGGGTATCGCCGTGAGCGTTGTCACGCAGTCCACACCCCTCACCGGCAAGAACCGTACCCTGGCACTGGGAGCGACATCCCGGACGCTCTCGCAGATGCTGGATAATCACCCCCGCTGCTGCAAAAAGGCAAGCCGCGAAGCCCTGGACGTCGCGGTAGATTTCCTGCACGAGAAGCTGGGTATCAAGTTACTAAAGGGAGAATCAACCCGTTGCCACTATTCAGCCCGCAACCGGGAATGTATCAAGGAGGCTTGCCCTTACTACGCCCCAGTCGGTTCTATAAGAAGCTGAATCTTTAAGAGAAATCCTGCTCAACTGGCAGTTCCCAAAGAAAAGTCACTCGCTCAGGCGAGCGAGTGACAAACTCCTAAATATAACTGGTTCGGCTACTTCTTAACAGGGTGCCACGACAAGCACCGGCACCGATGAAAGGCGGGAGACCCGGTCGGTAACACTGCCCAGAACCAAGCGCTTCAGTCCGGAGCGCCCGTGGGTGCTCATGATGATAAGGTCAACGCCGTTCTTCCGGGCATAGTCCAGAATAGACTCTGCTACGTTACCGTGCAACACTACTGCCTCTGCGGCAACGTCTTCTTTTTTCAGTTTCTTAACCACACTGGCAAGGTAGTTTTTGCCCCAGTTCTCCAGGTCTTCCTCCATGTCAACCAGAAGGCTGGGAGAAATGTCTTCGGTTACGATAGGCGTGATTGGCGGCACCACGTAGAGCAAATCCACCCTCGGAACGCTGCACCCCTTGGCGATGGACTTTATATGCTCCAGAGCACACTCTGCCAGCTCGGAACCATCCAGCGGTGCCAGTATCCTGTTATACATGCCACCCTCCTTATGGAGTGCTTCTATAAGCAAGATTCTTTGAAAACAAACGCCTTAGCAGACTGATACAACAGCTACTTCGCAACTGAAACGCTATGGCTCCGCTAGTAGCGATGCCAGTCTACCCGCCGATACCTTTTTTATCAGTAAATCCTTAGGCGCTAGCCTCACAGCCTTCGGGGCGAACAATCAGTACCGGGGTATCGGTGTGCCGGATTACCTTGTCGCTCACACTGCCCATTGCCCAGCGTGCCGGCCCAGAGCGCCCGTGGGTACTCATGATGACGAGGTCGATGTTGTTTTTCGCGACATAGTCCAGAATCCTGTCTGCCGCCATCCCCTTGCGAACGACACTCTTAGCGGCAACGCCTGCCGCTTTCATCTCCTTTACTACCCTGGCGAGATAGTCCTTACCCCATTTTTCTGCCGCGTCTTCTTGCTGTTTCAAAAGTTTGTCAGTATCTACTACAGAGCCGGTTACGCCCATAAACCTACCACGTGAAAGGGACTCTACCACAAACAGAAAATCCACCTCCGGAACATTACAGCCTGTAGCTACTGCCTTGACATGTTC
>JAZDNC010000027.1:0-9153 GCA_043800335.1 Chloroflexota bacterium | reverse complement strand
TAGACCAAAGAAGATGAAGAAGAAGGGTGCTCACCCCCGAAGCGCTGATGACCAGGTGAAAGCCAGGGGGCAGCGCCGGGGCGGCGAGGTGACAGGGGCGGGAGATGAAGACCGATAATAAACGCCTTCCGACCAGGACGTGTATCGCCTGCCGAGAATCAAAACCCAAGCAGGAGCTAATTCGCCTGGTCTGCACCGAGAGCGGCGTGGTCGAGGTTGACCCCAGCGGGAAGAAGAACGGGCGTGGTGCCTATCTCTGCCGCAAGGCTGGATGCTGGGAGATGGGGCTTAAAGGAGGCAAGCTGGGACACTTTCTCAGGACAAATCTGAGTGAGGCTAATCGCGATGAACTCATCGGATACGTCACGAAGGTGCTGGTCAAGGAGCTGAGCTAGGCTTATGGTGAATAAAGAAGGTGAAGTTAAGCGCCCAGGCGAGAAGAGCGGGGCTCAGACGAAGGTCAAAGTAGTTGAGCTGCCGAGCGCAATTAGCGTGAGGCAACTTGCTGACCTGCTCGGACTGGGCCCCATTGATGTCCTTAAGCGCCTCATGAGAAGGGGCGTCATGGCTAATATCAACCAGGTCATCCAGTATGACGTGGCAGCTCAGGTAGTCCAGGGAATCGGCTATGAGCCGCGTCTCATGAGACCCAAGGCAGCCAGCGAGGTAACCACGGTTGTCGGCGAGATTAAAAAACGGCAGTTGCTTCAGAAAGAAGCCTCGGCAAACCTCAAGACCAGACCGCCTGTGGTGACGATTATGGGGCACGTCGACCACGGCAAAACCAGTCTTCTGGATGCCATCAGACAGACCAATGTCGCCGCCGGAGAGGCGGGAGGTATTACCCAGCGCATCGGCGCCTACCAGGTCGAGATAAACGAGCAGAAGATTACCTTCCTCGACACTCCGGGTCACGAAGCCTTCACTACCATGCGTGCCCGGGGTGCCCAGGCAACGGACATCGCCGTCCTGGTGGTAGCGGCTGACGACGGCATCATGCCCCAGACACGAGAGGCAATCGGTCATGCCCGGGCGGCTGGCGTACCTATCATGGTCGCCATTAACAAGATTGATAAGCCCGAGGCTAATCCGGAGGTAGTCAAGCAACAGCTGGCAGAGGCGGGGCTTATCCCTGAAGACTGGGGTGGGGATACCATTTGTGTCCCGACCTCAGCCAAGCAGAAAAAGGGGCATCAAAGAGCTTCTGGAAAACCTGCTGGTCCTGGCTGAGATGGAAAACCTCAGGGCGAATCCCAATCAGCCGGCGGTAGGGATTGTCATCGAGGCGGGCATGGACAAGACCCGCGGTCCGATAGCGACGGTGCTCATCCACGATGGGACACTGAAAACGGGTGACGTGGTTGTTGTCGGCACCATCTACGGCAAGGTCAAGGCAATGTTCAGCGATACCGGTAAGAGACTGCGTCGGGCAGAGCCGGCGACCCCGGTGGCGATTCTCGGGCTGCCCAGTGTGCCCCAGGTCGGGGACACGCTTAATGCCGTCGCTGATGAGCGCGAAGCCCAGAGTCGGGTGGAGAAACGGCAGGGAGAACTAGCCCAGGCAGTGCCAAGGTCAGTTACCCTAGATAGACTCTATACTGACATAAGCTCGGGCAAGGTAAAGGAGCTTAATATCGTCCTCCGTGCCGATGTTCAGGGCAGTATAGAGCCAATCCGGAACTCCCTGGAGCAACTAAGCACCGATGAGGTCAAGGTAAGGATTATCCACTCAGGCACCGGAATTATCAACGAGAGTGACGTCATGCTGGCCCTCGCCTCCAAGGGACTGGTTATTGGTTTCGCCGTTGCCAGCGAGCCCGGGGCAAGGCGTCTCGCCGAAGCCGAGGGTGTTGACATCCGGAGTTATAACATCATCTACAGCCTGGTAGACGACGTGGCTAAAGCCCTGAAAGGCATGCTCGAGCCGAAGGTCACCGAGGTCACTCAGGGAAGGGCTGAGGTGAGGGCTGTCTTCACCTCGGGTAAGCGTGAGAAGGTCGCCGGTATCTATGTTACCGAGGGCAAGGTCAGCCGTGGCGACCAGGTGCGGGTGCGGCGCGGAGACAAAGTACTGGCTGACGGCGCCGTCGTCAGTTTGAGACGCTTCAAGGATGACGTCCGCGAGGTCGCCGCTGGCTACGAGGGTGGACTGGGAATTCAAGGCTTCAGCGACTTTCATGTCGGAGACATTCTGGAGTCCTACCGCAAGGAAAGGGCTGGCTAATGACCTATCGCACCCAGCGCATCAACAGCCTTATCCGTGAGGAAATCAGCGAACTGCTCAAGCGTGAGGTCAAGGACCCGAGGTTAGATGATTTTATCTCCGTGACCGAGGTGGAGACTTCCCCGGACATGAAATACGCCCGTGTTTTCGTCAGCTCCCTCTTGAGTCCCGGGAAGGAAAGGGAGGAGACGCTTAAGGCACTGGAATCGGCTTCGGGTTTCATACGTCATGAGCTTGCCCAAAAGCTTAGACTCAGACGCATACCCGAACTCACCTTCGCCTGGGATGACTCAATCGAGCGGGGCAGTAAACTCCTGCGACTCATTGACCGGGTCTCTGCCGAGGGCCCAGAAGATGACCACGGGCATCCTGAGCGTCAATAAACCTCCGGGCTGGACTTCTTTTAAAGTCGTTGCCTTCGTCAAAAGGCTTACTTCAGAAAGGCGCGTCGGTCATGCCGGGACACTAGACCCTATAGCCACGGGAGTCCTGCCAATCCTGCTCGGCCAGGCGACGCGTACCACTGAGTACCTTGCGGACTTAAACAAGGTTTACCTTGCCGAGATTG
Organism: Chloroflexota bacterium; assembly: GCA_043800335.1. Lineage (GTDB taxonomy): Bacteria > Chloroflexota > Dehalococcoidia > Dehalococcoidales > JAZDNC01 > JAZDNC01. Next base: position 6,361 of record JAZDNC010000027.1, on the reverse strand, counting down.
AGCTCGGTGTGGTCACTGATACCTATGATGTCACGGGGCAGGTTGTCTCCCGAAGCGACACCGCCGGGATAGAAGAGACAAAGATAGTCGCCGCGCTCAAGTCCTTCTCCGGTGAGATTTTACAGACGCCACCCATGTTCTCCGCCCTCAAATACCGAGGCAAGCCTCTATATCAGCTAGCCCGCAAAGGCATCACTGTTGAGATAAAGCCCCGCCGCGTTACTATCCACCGCATTGAGCTTATAAGCTATATACCTCCGGCGGCTACAATTGAGGTAGAGTGCGGTAAGGGCACCTACATCCGTTCATTAGCCCACGACCTGGGACAGGCTCTGGGCTGTGGTGCTCATCTTAAAAACCTAGTGAGGCTTCGCTACGGTTATCTGGACATCAAAGACGCCATTACGGTTCCCGAATTGGAAGAGGTCGGACGGGACTGGCTCAAGTTTCTTCAGCCGATGGATACCATGCTCCTCCATCTTGAGAAGGCAATGGTGAGCGAAGATGTGGCTCAGGCTATCAGAAAAGGACAGCAGATTTCAATCGACTATGGCGCTAGCCCTTTGCCCAAACTCCTGCGTGCCTACGACCCTCGGGGCTCATTTATCGCCATTCTCAGATATGACAGTGCGAAAGGCATGTGGCAGCCAGAGAAGGTGTTCGGTTAAGTTATGTCAATGACATATCTAAGACTCATAACTCTATCTACTTCCTCACTCTCGGCGCTTGACACAACCTATTAACTAGCGATATATTGACATGGCTTTTCTTTCAGCCACTAGAAACGGGAGGAACCAAGCTTGGGTAAGATAAATGTCGCTATCGTTGGAGTTGGTAACTGCGCCAGTGCCCTAGTGCAGGGAGTTAATTATTATAAGAACGCCAAGAACGGGGAGTTCGTCCCCGGGCTCATGCACGTCGACCTCGGCGGTTACCACGTGGGTGACATCAACTTCACTGCCGCCTTTGATATTGATAAGAACAAGGTCGGCAAAGACCTGTCTGAAGCCATCTTCGTCCAGCCCAACAACACCATCAAGTTCTCCGAGGTGCCACCACTCGGGGTCACCGTCAACCGCGGCATGACCCATGACAGCCTGGGCAAATACCTCTCTCAGGTCATCCAGAAAGCCCCGGGGCAGACCTCAGACATAGTCGGCATCCTCAAGGAGACCAAGACTGATGTCGTCATCAACTACCTCCCCGTGGGCAGTGAGATGGCGACCAAGTGGTATGTGGAGCAGATTCTTGATGCCGGATGCGGCATGATTAACTGCATCCCCGTTTTCATCGCCCGTGAGAAGTACTGGCAGCGCCGCTTCGAGGAGAGGGGGCTGCCCATCATCGGGGATGACATCAAGTCCCAGGTCGGCGCTACGATTGTGCACCGGGTCTTGACCCATCTCTTCAGAGACCGTGGCGTCAAGCTAGAGCACACCTACCAGCTCAACTTCGGCGGAGACATGGACTTCTATAACATGCTGGAGCACGAGCGCTGTGTGTCAAAGAAGATATCCAAGACCAACTCGGTGACCTCCCAGCTTGATTACAAGATTGACCCCCACGACATCCACATCGGCCCGAGTGATTATGTCGCCTGGCTGGAGAACCGCAAGTACTGCTACATCAAGATGGAGGGTAGGACATTCGGCGATGTCCCTCTCAACGTGGAGGTCAAGCTTGAGGTCTGGGACAGCCCCAACTCCGCAGGCGTGGTTATTGACGCCGTCAGATGCTGCAAGCTGGCGATGGATAACGAGCTGAAAGGTGCCATGGAAGCCCCTTCGTCCTACTTCATGAAGTCCCCACCGGTGCAGTACTCTGATGACGAAGCCCACCGCCTGGTAGAGAAGTTTATCGCGAGCTACGGGAAGCAGGACGGGAAGTAGTTTCCTCATCCAACTACTCCTTCAGAAGACGGCGGTATGAAGATTGCTTTAGTCTCCCCTTATGATTTTGCCTATCCCGGCGGGGTAGTGAACCACATTACCGCCCTTGACCGATGTTTCACGCGGATGGGGCACACCGTTAAGGTTATCGCCCCAGCCTCCAGTGCTGTCTCTGTTTTTGGCGACAGATTCATTCCCATCGGGAAGCCACGCACCATCCCGACCCGTGGCTCTATTTGCCGCATTACCGTATCGTTAAGACTGGCTTCGACCATCAAAGAGGTTCTCACGAAAGAGAAATTTGATGTCATCCACCTCCACGAGCCTTTCATGCCCATGCTCTGTTCGGCAATCCTCCGCTTTTCCGATACCGTCAACGTGGCCACTTTCCACGCCTGCCGGGGTTTCCCCAGCTACTACTTGGGACGCCCGATTACAACCTATTTCCTGAAGCGTCGGGCGCGCAAGCTCTCAGGCAAGATTGCGGTATCCAGCGCAGCGCGGGACTTTGCCGCAAAATTCGTCCCTGGTGAATATGCGATTATTCCCAACGGCGTCGACCTCGACCACTTCAGACCCGACGTGCCACCGCTTGAAGAGTTTCGCGACGGCAAGCTAAATATACTCTTTGTAGGTAGGCTTGAGGGGCGCAAGGGGCTCGGCTATCTTTTGAAAGCCTACCGACGGGTAAAGCGGGAGATACCGGAGACCAGGCTTATCGTGGTCGGGCCTGGGAAGATACTGCGTCACAGATACGAGAGGTGGATTAAAAACCACCGGCTGGAGGATGTCGTCTTCACCGGCTTTGCCACCTATGACAGTCTTCCCGAATACTTCAGCACGGCGGATGTCTTCTGTTCACCAGCCACGGGCAGGGAGAGCTTCGGCATGGTTCTTCTCGAAGCCATGGCGATGGGGAAGCCGGTGGTGGCTAGCGATATCGAAGGCTACCGGTGTGTCATCACCCCCGACCATGACGGGGTTCTGGTGCCCCCCAAAAATGAAAAAGCCCTCGCCCAAGCTCTTATCTCGCTACTCGGCGATGCAGGAGCCCGTTTCAAGCTCGGCGAAAATGGGCGCAAAACAGCAGAGAGGTATGGCTGGGACGGTGTGGCTGGGGATATCTACCAATTCTACCTGAAGGCAATCATAGAATCCTCGGGGGTAAAACCGAGACAGCTGGAACCTATCCTAGTCTGAACAGGCTGACCTTTGAAAAGCACTGTCTTATCGGATAAATCCGTGGGTAGGCTGGCGCAGGTTCGTAAGCATTTGACCGAGCGTTTCAGCGCCCTAACCGTACCGTTTCTGGCGCGCCTTCACGTCAGCCCCAACTCTCTAAGCTGGACTGGTTTTGCCCTCACTGCAGTTATGGCATATCTCGCCGCCTACGGCTATCTAATCGCCTCCGGCTTGGTGCTGCTCTTTGCCAGTCTTCTCGACACCCTGGATGGGGCTTTAGCCCGCTACTCCAATAAGGTTACCCGCTACGGGGCTGTGCTCGACTCAACTCTAGACCGGCTCGGCGAGGGGGTAAGCCTTCTCGGGGTGCTTATTTTTCTGCTCAAAATCAGCATTAACCCCGTCATGCCGGTTGCGCTGACCGTCATGGCTCTCATCGGCTCTTACCTAGTTAGCTATGTAAGGGCAAGGGCGGAGGGGCTGGGACTCCCCTGTGAGGTCGGCATCTCGACCCGTCCCGAGAGGGTGTTGATTCTGGTTCTGGGACTGCTCACAAGACAGGTCATCATTGCCCTGAGCGTTATCACACTCATGAGCTTCTTTACCGCCGGAGAGCGTCTTTTCCATGTCTGGCGAGAGACCAAGGACGACAGCCATAAGTCATAAGTGAAGCAATGTATTTTCTGATATAATTACCCGCGGAGAAAGAGATGTCAGTCATCGTTCTGGTCGGGGCACAGTGGGGAGACGAGGGCAAAGGGAAAATCATTGACCTCATCGCCGAGAAGGTCAAGGCAGTGGTCCGGTTCTCCGGCGGTGATAACGCCGGACACACCGTGGTCAATCCTTACGGCAAGATTGCCCTGCACCTGGTACCCTCGGGCATCTTCTGGCCCCACACCGTCTGCGTTATCGGGAACGGGGTAGCGGTCAACCCCGGCGTTCTTCTGGAAGAGATAGAAAACCTGAGGAAGCTCGGCGTTGATATGAGCCGTCTCTGTGTCAGCGACCGCGCCCACGTCATCATGCCCTATCACGTGCTCCTGGACGGCATTGAGGACAGAGCCAGAGGCAGTAAAGCAGTAGGCACGACAGGAAGGGGCATCGGGCCTGTTTTTTCCGACAAGGTCGCCCGGCGCGGCATCAGGATGGGCGAGCTTCTGGACAAGACCGTCTTCCGTGAGAAGCTTAAGACCGCCCTTGAGTTCAAAAACGAGCTCCTGACCAAGGTCTACAGCGTGGAGCCACTCTCCTTTGACCAGATTTACAGGGAATACACCGAATACGCCGAGAAGCTGAGACCCTATGTCTGCGAGGCGACCGTCCTTTTGAACGAGATTTTAGACCGCGGTGAGAACGTGCTCCTCGAAGGCGCACAGGGGACGCTCCTTGACCCGGATTTCGGCACCTATCCCTTCACCACCTCCTCATCCCCTATCGTTGCCGGCGGACTTCTGGGGTCGGGCATCCCGCCCACCCGGATAAGCCACATCATCGGTATCGTGAAAGCCTACTGCACCAGGGTCGGTGGGGGACCCTTCCCCACTGAGCTTACCGATAAAATCGGTGAAGACATCCGGGAGCGCGCCCACGAGTTCGGCGCCACTACCGGCAGGCCACGGCGCTGTGGCTGGTTTGACGCCGTCGCCACCCGTTACAGCACCAGGCTCAACGGCTTCACCACGGCCGCCCTTACCCGGCTTGATATACTGGACGTCTTCAAGACAGTCAAGGTCTGCGTCGCCTACAAGCTCAAGAGTAAAGTCATCACCCATTTCCCGGCGAATGTGAGTGATGTGGAGAAATGCGAGCCAGTCTATGAAGAGCTACCCGGCTGGCTTGAGCCGACGAGCCACATCCGTGACTACGCCAAAATGCCGGCAAAAGCCAGAGCCTACATCAAGAGGCTCGAAGAGCTGATTGGCTGTGAGTTCAGTCTCATCTCCATCGGTCCCGCCAGGGACGAGTCCATCTACAAAGCACCGCTGCTGTAAGAGAAACAGAAGCAGATTGCCTTATTCAATCTACTAATTGGGAACATCTTTCGATTTGACACGCAGGGTTTTGTCCAGTAAGATAATATGAAAGTAAGATTATCTTACAGTAGGAGCAAGTATGTCAGAGCTAATACAGGTACGCAAGAAAGCACAGCTGACCCTGCCGCTATCGGTGAGGAGGAAACTCGGAGTCGAAGAAGGTGACTTCATGGATGTGCAGGTGAGGGGCGGCGAGATTGTGCTTAAAGTGAAAAAACTGGTTGACAAAGAGCAGGCATGGTTCTGGACCGAGCGCTGGCAGGAGGGAGAAAAGGAGGCTGAAGCTGACATCCGTGCCGGTCGTGTGCATCGCTTCCCCGATTCCAAGTCGGCAGTAGCCTTTCTTCAGGGCAAGACAGAGAAGAAGCAGAGCAAGAGAAGCCGGTAATGCCGCTTGAACTCACCCTGCGGTTCATCAGGCAATATGCCAGGCTTCCCAAGAAGATACAGGGAAAGGTGGATAAGGCGCTTGGTCCTCTTGATACCGATTTCCGACACCCGGGGCTTAGGAGCCACCCGGTAGAGAGCGCGCCCGGGATTTTTGAGGCTTATGTTGACCGCAAGTACCGCATGACTTTTGAACGCCGTGGTGATACCATTTATTATGCGCAATGTGGACAATAACGAGGAGTGTCTGAAGAAACCGTAAGAAAAGACAACAATAGGTTGAATTTTTTAGGGATTGAATTTATCTGTGGAGCTTGGTTAAGTCTTCCCATAACTCTTTTGGCAATTGAAACTTCACGTGGTCAACTTGACGAACTTGATTAGCTAACTTTTTATCGGTCGTAAGTAAAACATCTATGTTATCATTGAAACCAGCATCAGCTATGATCTTTTGGTCTCTCAATAATTTTGGGTGTTTGGTACACAACTGGTCAATGAAATTTGCTTGTTCCTTGGAGATGAATGTTGCCGGAAAATGAAATGGAAAGACTGTTAGATTGAATTCAGTGAAATGAAGTTCGTGAAATTTTACCAGTAATACTGCCCTCCGTTTTTCGTCTTTTGTGTTATCAACCTGTTGCTTCACACTAGGGTTGACAAAAAAAGTCACTTTGCTAGAAGTAACATAGTCTGTTAATAACATTTTCAGGTACTTAGCATCCTGCTCACTTAGCTTGCTCACGTTATTCTCTTCCAAGTCGAGAAGATTATTGACTATTGAAGTATCTACGAAAACGTTCATATTAGATTCTCGTGGTTTGCGGAGCCAAGAGTCTTCGCGCCCTTGCCTCTAATTGTAACAAAGTC
>JAZDNC010000003.1:0-2581 GCA_043800335.1 Chloroflexota bacterium | reverse complement strand
GGTATGGGATTATTTGCCAGCCTTTTAAACTCATGGACAAACTCGGGCGGGGGCTCCATTATCGGATTACCCAGTGACAGGTCAAAAACGTTCTCCGCCCCGTAACGCTTCTTCAGGATAATGCCCTCATCGAACATCCTCCTGACCAGTGACCCCGAAGCTGTACCTTCCTTTGCCCGCTCAGATAAGAGCATTCCGAATCTCCTTTCTGCCCAGTTCAAAGGCGGCAATATTCATCTCATGGACTTTTGCCGGCAGGCGCTGTCTCACACAGTCCTTCCATACGCCGACTTCGATGATTGGCGCAAAAACGGATACGCACCCGAGCATGAAAATGTTGAGCGTTCTGATGTCCCCCACCTCCCTTGCCTTCCCCGTGCCATCTATCAGATAGACCTGGCCGGTGTACTGCTTGAGTATTTTGATTATCTCCCCATCGGAAGGGTACTGCTCATAGCCGAGATTGACCGCCAGAGGGGGAATTGAGAGATTATTGACGATTGCCACCCCGCCGGGCTTGAGGAAATAGCCCCACCTCGCCGACTCCAGCTTCTCAAAGGCAAGTATTATGTCAACTTCACCTTCCTTGATTAGAGGCGACCAGACCTTTGGAGCTATACGCACATGGCTAATAACGCTTCCGCCTCTCTGCGCCATGCCGAGCGTGTCTGTCTTCTTGGCGTCATATCCGGCCGCTATAGCCGCCTCCACGATGACATCGCTGGCAAGTATAACGCCCTGCCCTCCAACCCCGGTAACAAGAAAGTCCAGTTTCACTCCGCTTCCTTTGATGTGATTTCAGATTGAGGGGCTATCGCCTTATGCGGGCAGAGCTGCTGGCAAATAGTACAGATGCTACCAGCACACATAGTTGGTTCAATGATAATCTGGCCGTTCCGCTTCTGAATAGCCGAACAGCCGAGTCTCAGACAAACGCCACAGGCATCACATACCTCAAAATTTATGGCTCTCGTCTCAGAACGCGCCTTAGTGCGCACCGAACACCCGCCCTTAACTATAATTACCGAAAGCTCGGGACTGTCCAGGGCGCTTCTGACGGCGGTTCTCAGCGCTTTCATATCGAAGGCATCGACAACCCTGACATCATTGACGCCAATGCCCTTCACCAGCGACTCGAGGTCCACAGCCCTCGTCTTCTTGCCCTGCGCCGTAACGCCCGTGCCCGGATGCTCCTGATGGCCGGTCATGGCGGTCGTGCCGTTGTCAAGGATAACCACCGTTATCTGGCTACCATTATAGACGGCATCCACCAGACCGCCTATTCCGGCATGAAGGAACGTGGAGTCGCCAATCACCGCCACTATCTTGCTACCGACCTTCGCCTTCTCCATGCCGAGTGCCTCGCCGATGCTGGCGCCCATGCAAGCGGTGGTGTCCATAGCGTACAGGGGCGGATAGGTGCCTAAAGTGTAACAGCCTATATCGCCGGTGATGATAAGCTCGGTATCCCGCACCCTTTCTTTTGATTTCAACAGCTTTTCGCGCTTCCCGATGGTGCTGAGCACAAAGAACAGTCCGGTATGAGGACAGCCGGGGCAGAGGAGAGGTGGTCTTTTGGGTAAGGGTGGGACACTTATTGTCCGCTTCTCATTTTTAGGTAGGAGTCCCGCCTTTCTCGCGGCTTCCTCCACCACTCCCACGCTCAGCTCCCCTATCCTCGGTATGAAGTCCTTGCCGCTCACTTCTATGCCCATAGCCTTGATGCTATCCTCAAGGAACGGGTCAAGCTCTTCGATGACTATCAGCCTGTCAACCTGTGACGCAAAGTTGCGAATCAGGTTTCCGGGCAGAGGAAAGGTCATGCCCAGTTTCAGAAAAGAAGCCCCGGGGAAGACCTCCCTGGCATACTGATAAGAGACGCCGCTGGTCACCACGCCCAGTGAGCGCTCACCCCTGATGAGCACATTCAGAGGGGAAGTCTCCGCATATTCTGCCAGCTTGACCAGACGCTCCTCAACAAGAGGACGCCTGAACCTGGCATAGACCGGCAACATGACGTATTTCTCGATGTTGTGCTGGAAGCCGGGCTGTTTCTCCGACACCGCACGCTGTCTATTCACGTTTACCACCGATTTCGAGTGTGAAATGCGGGTGGTGGAGCGCATCATAACCGGGGTATCAAACTTCTCGCTGATGTCAAAGGCAAAGGACATGAAATCGTAGGCTTCCTGGCTATCGCTTGGCTCCAGAACGGGCACCTTTGCCAGTCTGCCGTAGTGCCGGTTGTCCTGCTCATCCTGAGAGCTGTGGATTCCGGGGTCGTCGGCGGAGACGACAACCATCCCGCCATTGACGCCGGTGATTGCCGCCGCCATAAAGGGGTCGCTCGCCACGTTCAGCCCGACATGCTTCATCGAGACCATAGAGCGGACGCCTGCGTAGGATGCCCCAAGCGCCACCTCCATAGCCACCTTCTCATTGGTAGACCACTCAACATACAGGTCTTCGTAGCGGGTGAGGTTTTCAAGAATCTCGGTGCTTGGGGTCCCCGGGTAAGCGGTGGCTACGCTGATGCCGGCGTGGTAGGCCCCCAGAGCCAGAGCTTCATTACCGGATAAGA
>JAZDNC010000078.1:0-25756 GCA_043800335.1 Chloroflexota bacterium | reverse complement strand
GTCCTCAGGAAACCGAAACTGGCGAGCCATCAATTCTGGTAATAGCTCAGGATATTGATGCGCGTAAGCGGGCTGAGGCAGCTCTGAAAGCCTCTGAAGAGAGGTATCGTACCCTGGTGGAGAATGCCCCGGTGGGTATCTGCTCGGGCATTCTGGCAGGTCGCCCTATCTTCCGGAACCAAACCGTTGTCCAGATGTATGGCTATGACTCGGTAGAAGAAATGCTCAAGGCGCCGGCTCAGGAATACTACTATGAATCTAAGGACAGAGAGCGTATGCTTAAGCTGCTCGGAGAGCAGGGAGTAGTCAGAGACCTGGAGGTGAGACACAAGCGCAAGGATGGCTCACCCTTCTGGGTTTCTCTGACTGTCGTTCTCCAGAAGACTGAAGCCGGTGAGCCAGCACTTCTGATGGTGGTGCAGGATATAGCCGAGCGCAAGCGGGCGGAAGAAGCCCTGAAAGCCTCTGAGGAGAGATACCGCGCTCTAGTGGAGAACGCACCGGTGGGTATCAGTATCACTACCGTGGCTGGGCGCTCCGTTTTCCACAACCAGATGGTTACCCAGTTGCATGGTTACGACTCAATTGAGGAATTTCTCAAGGTACCGGCTAGGGAGCGCTACCATGACTCTGAAGATAGGAGGCGTTTCCTTGCCTTAATTGGAGAGCAAGGGCTGGTCAGGGACTTTGAGGTCAGACTCAAGCGTAAGGACGGCTCAGCCTTCTGGGGCTCTCTCACTGCCGTTCCTCAGGAAACCGAAACTGGCGAGCCATCAATTCTGGTAATAGCTCAGGATATTGATGCGCGTAAGCGGGCTGAGGCAGCTCTGAAAGCCTCTGAAGAGAGGTATCGTGCTCTGGTGGAGAATGCGCCGGTGGGTATTGGTATCACCACTCTTGATGGGCGTGCCGTTGTACGGAACAAGGCAACCGCTGAGATACATGGCTATGAGTCAACGGAGGAATTCCTGAAGGTGCCGGGGCAGGACTTGTATTACGACCCGAAGGACAGGGAGCGTCTCGTCGCTCTGATTAAGGAAAGCGGACTGGTCAAAGACCTGGAGACGCGCCACCGGCGTAAGGACGGTTCAGTCTTCTGGGTCTCTTCTACTCATATCCCTGTAACCACTGAGAATGGCGAGCCGGCAATTCTGGCGATAGTCCAGGATATTGATGCACGTAAGCAGGCGGAAGACGCCCTGAAAACCTCTGAGGAAAGATACCGCGCTCTGGTGGAGAACGCCCCGGTGGGTATTGGTCTGACTACTCTGGATGGACGTGCTATTTTCCGTAACAAGTCGGTTACACTGATGCATGGCTATGAATCGGCAGGAGAATTTATGAAGGTGCCGGCTCAAGAGCGCTATTATGATGTGAACGACAGGGAGCGTCTCCTTAAGCTGCTCAGAGAGCAGGGACTGGTCAGAAGTTTGGAGATACAACATAAGCGCAAGGATGGTTCGGTCTTCTGGGTTTCGATAACCGCTATTCCACAACAAACAGAGACGGGTGAGCCCGGAGTTCTGATGATAACCCAGGATATTGATACGCGCAAGCGGGCGGAGGAGGAAACCCAGCGTGGGCTGGAACGGCTCAGGAAAGCCATGGGCGACACCATCCAGGCGATGGCGCACATCTCCGAGGTGAGAGACCCCTACACCGCCGGTCACCAGCGTCGCGTCGCCCAGCTCAGTACCGAGATAGCTAAGGAGCTTGGTTTCTCCGGGGAGCAGCTTGAGGCAATCAGGGTCATCGCCTTAATTCACGACATCGGCAAGATACATGTCCCTGCCGAGATTCTGAGTAAACCGGGGAAGCTATCTGAACTGGAGTACAGCATGATTAAGTCCCACTGTCAGGTGGGCTACGAAATCCTGAAGACGATAGACTTTCCCTGGCCTGTCGCCCAGATTGTGCTCCAGCACCACGAGAGGCTGGATGGCTCGGGCTATCCCGCCGGGCTTCACGGCAATGAGATAAGCCCCGAAGCCAGAATCCTGGCGGTAGCCGATGTCGTGGAAGCCATGTCTTCCCACCGCCCTTACCGCGCCAGTCAGGGTGTCGGTGAAGCACTAAAGGAAATACAGGCGGGCAAAGGCACGCTCTACGACGCCGATGTGGTCGACGCCTGCGTCAGGCTGTTTACCGAGAGGCTCTTCAATTTCACCGCGTTATAATCGCTTGCCTAGGCGATTATCTTGCGGAAGTTGACGCTGGCGAGTGTGACCATAGCGACGGTAATCAGGAAGGTCACCGTACTGTCCATTGCCAGTCTCTGGAAATTGCCGGTCACCAGGAGCGCCCTCATGGCGTCAACGACGTAGCTGATGGGATTTACTGTGGAGATAGCCCTGAGCCAGCCGGGCATGATTGCGACGGGGTAGATGGCGTTACTGGCGAAGAAGAGAGGCATGATGAGCACCTGGGCGATGCCCATCACCCTTTCCCGGGTGCGCAGGACGGATACCAGAGCCATGCTGATGCTGGAGAAGCAGATGCCGAAGAGCAGGATAAGCACCAGGACAGCAAGGATTGCCAGGGGATTCAGGTAGATTCTGACCCTCATAATAACCGCCAGCACCAGAATGGGGATGACCTGGAAGACGCCTCTTGCCCCGGCGGAAAGGGCTTTCCCCAGGACAATCGCCGAGTGGGGCACCGGGGTGGAGAGGAGCTTGTTCAGAAGTCCCAGGTCACGCTCCCAGACCAGCGTGATGCCGTAGAACATCGCCACGAACATGACCGACTGGGCGAGGACGCCCGGGGTCATGAACTCAATATATGAGTAGCCCTCGGTCGGAATGCCTCTGATTTTGGAGAAGACCGAGCCGAAGACCACCAGCCACAGCGCTGGCTGGATGGAGCGGATGATGACCTGACTCGGGTCATGTTTCAGTTTGCGTAGCTCAAACTCGGTCATAATCAAGGCGCCCGAGATATATTTTCTGAGGTTCACTGGCTCAGTCTCCTGAAAGTTCTTCTTGCGATACGCGTCTGGTCGAAGCTTTCTCCCTCTTCCATTCTGATGCCGGTGTACTTGAGAAAGACATCATCCAGGGTTGGCTTCTTCAGGGACACCGCCTCGACCTCGACCCCACTGGTTCTCAAATCGGCGAGAAGCTGTGGGATGAGCTTTTCTCCTTCACTCACGAAGAGGTTGACGTGACCATCCTTTGCCTCGCCGACAGCCCTGTAGCCCAACGCTTCCAGTTTTGAGGTGAGGTCGGGGTTTTTGGCGGTAAGTGTGAGTACGTCCCCGCCCACAGTGGATTTGAGTTCGTCCGGTGCACCGATGGTGACCAGCTTCCCTCTGTCCATGATGCCGAGGCGGTCGCAGAGGGCATCGGCTTCGGACATGTCATGGGTGGTGATAAGGACGGTGGTACCCATCTCCTCCCTGAGTTTATTGATGTGGTCCCAGATTACGCGGCGGGCGCTGGGGTCGAGCCCAATGGTTGGCTCATCAAGAAAGAGCATTCTTGGTCGGTTGACCAGAGCCTGCGCCAGCTCCAGCCGGCGCATCATGCCGCCGGAGTAGTGTTTCACCAGGTCGCCGGCTCTATCCTCAAGCTCAAGATACCTAAGGAGTTCCTCAATACGTCCCTTTCTCTCCCCGGAGGGCAGGTTGTAGAGCTTGGCGTACATGAGGACGTTCTCGTAGCCGGTAAGCTCTCCGTCCACCGAAAGCTCCTGGGTGACATAGCCCGATACCTCGCGCACCCGGCTCGGCTGTGCCAGGGCGTCTATACCCAGGATATTGATTCTGCCCGAGGTGGGTCGAGTAAGCGTGAGGAGCATACGGAGGGTCGTGGTCTTACCGGCGCCGTTGGGTCCCAGAAGCCCGAAAATCTCTCCGTGCCGGATGGTAAAAGAGATGTTGTTCACCGCGGTTACCCTGGGGTAGACCTTGGTAAGACCGGTAACACTGATAGCGGTTTCGTTCAAGATTTCACCTATTAGTAAACTTGTGGCTGGCCATGTTGACGGCTTTATCTCCTCTTCCTCGCATCAGAGAAAACCAGTGAGTTTCAATCTCACCCTCTCTCTAATCACAGAGGTAGAGGCATTCTTTAATAACCTAATTTATGAACTCAGGACTAGTAGCCTTTCTCCAGATTGACGACATTGAATAGCGGCTTGCCTGCCAGGTATAGCTTCAGGTCATCACAGAAGAGCTTGATGAGCCGCTGCGAGCGCCGGTCGCTTGACCCAGCCATGTGGGAGCTCATGACCACGTTCGGCAAGCCCCACAGCTCGCTCTCGGGAGGTAGCGGCTCGGTCTGGAAGACATCCAGCCCCGCCCCGGCAATCCATTTTTCCTTGAGCGCCCGGATGAGGACAGGCTCGTTGACAATAGGACCCCGGGCGATGTTGATGAGGAAGGCGGTCGGCTTCATTGCCCTAAGTTCCGCCTCGCCAATCATGCCCCGTGTCTCATCAGTTAGCGGTGCAGCGATGACCAGGAAGTCGCTGTCGTGAATCATCTGATGGAGCTCTTTCAAGGGGTAAAGCTCATCCACACCGTCGACATTCTTCTGTCTTCTGGTAGCCGACCTCTTGGTGGCGATAACCTTCATGCCCACGCCCTTGGCTACCCTGACCACCTCGCTGGCGATTGCGCCCAGTCCGACCAGCCCGACCACCCTGTCCTGCAGTTCCATGGTGATGAAGCGGTCCCAGACCCGTTTCTCCTTGTCAGCCATGAGGCGTGGGGCGTTCTTTGCCAGCATGCACATGAAGGTCAAAACTTGCTCGGCGATGGGGACAGCCACCCCGCCCCGGCTGTTGGTGACGGTGATATTACCTTTGAAGAGGTCGGTGCCTGCGACGTAGCGGTCGATGCCAACGTTGGCGATGTGAACCCACTTGAGCTTCGGTGCCCGCTTCAGCAGGTTTTCGGGGAACATAACCGAGCCCAGGATTACCTCAGCTTCACTGAGGAGTTTGTCAAAATCTCCCGGTGAGCTGGGAGTCACCTTTATCTCCTGCTCCAGGCGGGCCAGGTTGACATCCTTGGAGCCTTTCTTGCGCATCTCGTCAACAAACTGCTTTACTGCGTCCTTCACCGAGACGCGGGGGTCGACGGCGGCGATATCCTTGAGAAAGGTGGGGTGAAAGTTCAGCCTTGAGACCACCAGAACATTGACCTTGTCCATCTATACCCTCCTTATATCAATAAATCCAATCATACCACTGGGCGCAAGCCTTCTCAACTGAGAGTCTGATGTCTTGTCGGACGGACTTGGCAATGCTATCATGGCAGAGTTTGAGATTAGCGTCGGATGGGAGAAATGAGAAAGACTCTTGTGCTGATGTTGGCAGTCGCCAGTCTGGTTCTTGGTTGTGCTAGTCGAGTTCCAGTTTCGACTATGCCGTCATCTCCGGCGACTGCCGAACCGGTACCACCAACATCCGAACCGATGCCATCGGCAGTGACGCCGAGTCCAACTCTGGTGGCGATGCCCAGAGGTACGGTAGACCCTGACATCTATGTTGATATTTATGATGTCGATAAGGCATGGGCGGGCACCACAATCTTCCCTGATAACCACAACTCCGAACGCCCCAGAATAATTGAGGTAAACATGCTGGGGGAAATCATCTGGGAATATCTGGTACCACAGGATTTGAAGCAATACACCAACCCGGGATTTGATGTGGAGATGCTACCGAACGGCAACATACTGTTCGTCTTGCCCCGTAACGGCATCTGTGAGATTGACCGGAGCGGTAAAGTCGTCTGGTCATACCTGACCGCTGAGGTTTCCCACGACGCCGACCGCCTGCCCAGCGGCAATACCCTTTTTGTGTTCGGGGCTGAAGACCAGAAAAGCAGTGCCCAGGTCAGAGAAATAAATTCCAAAGGGGAAACTGTCTGGGCATGGTACGCCAGAGACTACTTTGATAAGTCGCCTTACGCAGATATTTATCTGGAAGGCTGGACTCACACCAACGCGGTGACGAGACTTGAGAGCGGTAACGCCATAATCAGTCTGAGAAACTTCGGCTTTGTGGTTGAGGTTGACCCTAAAGGAGCGGTGGTCAGAACAATCGGAGAGGGTGCCCTGCGTAACCAGCATGACCCGGAGCCTCTGCCAGGGGAAGTTCTGCTTCTGGCAGACCACAGTGAGCCTCAACGGGCGGCGGAGATTAGCCTGAAAACCGGCGAGGTAATCTGGGAGTTCGCCCTGCAAAGACAACTGGTGAGAGACGCGAACCGTCTGCCCAACGGCAATACCCTGATTACCGGTGGGACGGCGCTGGTTGAGGTGACCCGTGAGGGGGAGGTCGTCTGGCAACTCAGGCTCAGGCAGGTTATTGAAAGGGAACAGGCGTCCGGCCAGGGTTTCTACAAGGCGGAGAGAATCGGGTCAAACCGGTAGCAACTGCCATCTTCGCTTATCTGGTAATGAATATTTATTGGAACCTGATGTAAAGCTTACTTGACAATTAGCAAAGCATTCATTACAATATAGCCATTACATCTAGGAGGTCTGATGGTATGAGTGAGAGAGGTTTCAGGCTCTGCCGAGCGGTGATAGGAGTGGTGTTAGGCGGCTTGGTCGGCTGGTCGGTGGCGACCGGGAATGCGGTACTGCCAGTGATCGCCGCGGCGGTAGCTATCGGCATAAGGTTCATCTGCCAGAAGAGAGTCAGGGCAGTGATAAATGATGAGAGGAACTATCGGATAAGCGAAAAGGCAGCAAGGCTTACCATCAGTATCCTCGGACCAGCGATGGCGGTTGCGGCGGCGGTTCTGGTCGCTCTGAGCAAAAACAGCCCTTCCGGTCTCAGGCTGGTGGGACTGACCCTGGCTTACTCCGCCTGTGCTATCGTCTTGCTGCACACCGTCCTTTATGCCTACTTTGAGAGAAAAATAGGGTAAGCCAGGGATGAAGAACAGACTTAAGGTCTACCGGGCGATGCATGACCTGACTCAGGAAGCCCTTGCGGAAAAGCTCCGCGTGACCAGACAGACCATCATCTCCATTGAGAAAGGAAAGTATGACCCCTCTCTGGAGCTTGCCTTCCGGATGGCGAAGCTACTCAGGGTTAGCATAGAAGACATCTTCGAGTATGACGAGGGGCAGGCATAAGGCTCAGATTGGTTAGCCTGACTCCTTCTATGCTAGAATATATTGCTTCGAGATAACCTATCAGATTTGGAGGATGCGGAGCTAGCAGGGTGGACGAAAGAAAGCTTCCCAGCCTGTGGGGCTATGTCCTGGGTATATGGTTGGTTATAGTGCTGACCATATCCAACTACGTGTTGCAGACCCTATTTCCCACAACCGGCATCGTCATGCTCTACCTGCTCGGGGTCGTCATTGCCGCGGTCTTCTGGGGACTCGGCCCGTCGATTCTGGTCTGTATCCTGAGTGTGATAGTGCATGACTTCTTGTTCGTTAAGCCATCACTGAGGTTTGGCCCGATTGATGTCCAGGATATCCCGACTCTTGTCGCATTCATCACCGTTGGTATGACGATAAGCTATCTGGCGTCGCGGGTGCGCCGGCAGACTGCGGAGGCGGGAGCCCGCGAGCGAGAGGCCCATAGTCTCTATGCCCTGAGCCGGAGCCTCGCCAGCACCGATGACCTCGAGGCTACGGCTCGCTTGATTGTGACAAGTGCCAGAGAGACGCTTGGCTGTAACGCCCAACTCTATATGCCCGACCCGCGGCAGAGGGGGGCACTCAGGGCTTACGGCGATGGCGAACACCGTAGCACCGGAGATGAAGTCGCCGCCTGGTCGTTTCAACACCAGCTGCGAGCTGGCGCGGGTACCAGAACATTCCCTGACGCCAGCGCTAAATACCTGCCTCTCCTCACCTCCAAGGGGGCGGTAGGGGTGCTGGCGGTGGAGGAAATTCAGCCGTCAGGAGAGTTCACTGCCGGGAAAGAGCGTCTCCTCGGTGCCTTTACCAACCTGGTGGCGGTGGCACTTGAGCGCATCGTCGTCGCCCATGAGGCACGGGAAATGGAGGCTTTCCAGGCGGCTACGGAGAAGCTCCAGACGGCGCTTCTGGACTCGATTTCCCATGACCTGCGCACTCCCCTTTCTTCAGTTATCGGCGTGCTCAGCAGTCTCAAGGATGGGCTTGTGCTGGATGATGCCGCCAGGAATAATCTGGTCAGGGATGCTTATAAAGAAGCGGAGAGACTGGACGACTTCATCACCAATCTGCTTGATATCTCCAGGATAGAGGCAGGGGCGATGAGTGTAGACCGGCAACCCTGCGATGTGCGTGACCTTATCAGCGTGGCTTTGGACCAGATGGGTGAGCGCGTCAGCGGACGGCGCATCACCGTAGATGTCGGCGCCGAACTGCCGGCGGTGGCGGCGGATTTCAGCCTCATGGTGAAGGTCTTGCTCAACCTGCTGGATAATGCCGTTAAGTATTCTCCCCCCGGCTCACCTCTATCAATCATAGCCCGGCTGGTGGAACGGCAGATAGAGGTCGAGGTGTCTGACCGGGGGGTAGGCATCCCGCCCGAGGAGCTGCCCTACCTTTTCCAGAGGTTCCACCGTGTTCCCGATACCAGAGTGCCGGGCACGGGACTGGGACTGTCAATCTGTAAAGGGATTGTTGAGGCTCACGGCGGTCGCATCACGGCGGAGAACCGCCACGGCGGGGGCACCATCATCAAGTTCACTGTGCCGATATCATCGGAAAGAGCGAGGGGACAAACGGAATGAGCGCAAACAAACCACGCGCACTGGTCGTTGATGATGAGCCGGCAGTGCGGCGGCTCCTCCGTGTTGCTCTGGAGTCTCAGGGGTTCGCCGTCTTCGAAGCCGCTTCGGGTCAGGACGCGGTTTCTGGCGCCGCCGCCCATAAGCCTGACCTAGTAATCCTTGACCTGGGACTACCCGACATTGATGGGGTTGAGGTGGTGCGTCTCCTGCGCCAGTGGTCACGAATCCCCATCATCATCCTTTCTGTGAGAGGCTCGGAGAAGGACAAGATTGCCGCGCTGGATGCCGGAGCGGATGACTACCTGACCAAGCCGTTCGGCATGGGAGAGCTGATTGCCCGTTTGCGCGCCGCCTTACGCCGTGCCGCGCATCCGGTGGCAGAGCCGGTCTTCGTCGCCGGAGACCTCAAGGTAGACCTGACACTGAGACTGGTTACGGTAGGTGGGTGCGAGGTACAGCTCACCCCTAACGAGTATGACATCCTCAAGATACTCGTTCTCAACGCGGGCAAGGTGCTGACCCACCGCCAGCTACTGCGCGAGGTCTGGGGTGCGGAGTACGGAGATGAGTCACACATGCTTCAGGTGAATATTTCTAACCTGAGACGGAAGATAGAGCCGGAGCTAGGACATCGGCAATTTATCGTCACTGAGCCCGGGGTGGGCTACCGCCTGAGAGCCGACTGACAGGGAACATCCTACAGGTGCTTTTCATTTAATTAAGTTCCTCTTCACTGAAGTCTTTATGTCCTTCTGTCTCTGTGTGCAAGCGTGAATCCAGTTTCTTGATACTTTTTTGACCAAATGTGCTCTCTTATTGACACCGCTTTGACTCTCATGAGGCTAAAATCCAGATGGACAGGTATATGAGGGGAGAAGCAAGTTGGAGCCAAAGCAAATCGTGTTTGTGTTTATTGTGGTGGCAATCATCGGTGTTCTGGCGTGGCGGCTTGCGCCCCGGCGGAACTAGTAACAAAAGAGAGGCATAGCTTCTGAACTAAAGGAAAAGTTGAGGGAAGGAGGATTCAAATGAAGTACCTGGTTCTGGTAGGGATTGTGATTTTCTCCATTACCGGTCTCTGGCTCATGAAGAAATACTCTGAGAGAGGCTAGACATCTCCCACGACAACTGGAAGGAAAAAGTTGAAGGAAGGAGGATTCAGATGAAGTACCTGGTTCTCGTAGGGATTGTAGCGATTTCACTTGCCGGGCTCTGGCTCCAGAAGAAGTATTCTGAAAGAGGCTAAGTGCTCTTCTATGCCAGTGTAGTAGCGCGCTGCTTTGACGCTGGCTCTTGACAGCTTTCAGTCAGGCACCTGCATCTCGGGGTGAGCAGGATTGTGTCTAGTCAGGCTCGCCAGGGAGTGGTGTGATATGTCTTGATGTTTTCTTGACTAATAAGCTTCTCTTTTTGACATTACCTTGACCCTCTCGACGCTATACTCTGCTCACAGTGGCGTAATAGTCAAGACTGACTAAGAGAGGGAGGATTCAAATGAAGTACCTGGTTCTGGTAGCAATTGTGGTTGTTTGCGTTGCCGGGCTCTTTCTCATGAAGAAATTTTCTGAAAGAGGCTAGGGTAACACCGCACAGGGGCTATCCTAAAAGGCGTAGCTAAAAGGAGCCGCCAGCTCGGAAGGAATATTTGCTTTAGACGGAGCTTGGTCGCATGGCTACGTCTTTTTGGTTTCTGCGTAAGTTTCGCTGGCTCTAATGTTCAATCCGGGAAGGCACGGCTCGGGTTAAGTATGTCGTTCGGGTCAAACGCCTTCTTGATGCCGCGCATCAGCTCCCATAGCTTGGGGTCGGGCCAGAGCGGGGTGTTATGCAGTCGGATTGTCCCGAGCCCGTGCTCGCCGGAGAGAACTCCACCCAGCCGGATTGTCTCACGGTAGATGTCCTCCTTGGCGTCTTCAAGCACTCCCCGGTCGGCGAGCTCCTTGAGTGGAGTGGGGTGCAGGTTTCCGTCGATTGAGTGACCCGTTACCGGGATTCGGGTCTGATATTTCTTTTCGATTTCAATAATCTTAGCCATAAGCTCCGGCAGGCTCGCCGGGGGCACGCATATATCCATGAAGTCCCCCACGTTGCCCGCCGATTTCTGGGCTGAGGCAATCTCGCTTCTTATCTTGAGAATGTTGTCCTGTTCGGCTCTCGCTTCTGTCATCAGGATGTCAATCGCGCCGTTCGCCTCGCATATTTTGGAGATTGCCTCCACCTGTGTATACATCTCATCCTCGGTTTCTCCGATACAGATATAAAAGATATGGGCATTACCTTTTTTAGCGGGCCACTCCGTCCCCAGGTGCCTGGCGCTGAGCTCACAAAGGTCATGGTCAAGATACTCTCCCGCCAGTGGGATGAGCATCTCCCGAGTGAGTAGCGGGGCAATCTTCATGGCATCGAGGCGCTCGCTAAAGGATGCGATGAGGGTCGCACTGTAGGGCGGCTTGGGCACCATCCGGAAAGTGGCTCTGGTTATCACGCCCAGCGTCCCCCCGCTACCTATCATGAGATGGAGCAAGTCCAGCCCCATGGCATTCTTGAGCAGTTTCCCGCCCAATTTCAATATCTCGCCGGTGGGGAGCACCACCTCCAGCCCTTTTACGAAGTTTCTGGTGACGCCGTACTTGATTGCCCGGGCGCCGGCGGCGTTGCAGGCGACTATCCCGCCGACAAAAGCGCCCACATCCCCCGGCTTGGGCGGGAAGAACATGCCCGCCCCCTCGGTGGCTTCTACCAGTCTGGCGTAGGTGACCCCCGCCTGGGCGGTTATCATGAGGTTGGTCTTGTCTATCTCCTCAATGCTGTCCAGTCTTTCCAGGGAAAGAAGGACACAGTCAATGGTCGGTATCGCCCCGCCCGCCAGCCCAGTACCGCCGCCTCGGACAATGACCGGGAACTTCTCCTGGTTCGCCAGCTTGAGGATGGCGGATATCTCCTCCGCACTCGCCGGTTTCACCAGGATAACATTTTCCGCCAGTCCGGGCAGGACCGAATCAAATATGGCGTCTCTCAGGTAGCTCTGCATCTGGTCACGCCGGGTGACAACCCAGTCTTCACCGACGATTTCTTTAAGCGCTGCTATGTTCATTCTAAGCCTCCCCCGGGTTTTTGGGATAGCCAATATTTTATCGCTTATATTTCTGGCGGGCAAGAAGAAGGTTCAAGTCTAGAAGAAACCGACTAATGCCAACGCTCACCCTGAGTCTGTCGAAGGGTTACCGCATGATTTGATATGCTCACCATGAACGGTGATAAATAAGCTCTTAAGTTTAATTTGACAGAACCAGTCCCGCCTTGCTATCATGAAAGATAATCAAAAAGCGCAAAGGCTGCGAACGAGACTAGTACACCTCAAGCGCGGCGCAGAGAGTCGGGTCGGGAAGTCCCCGGGTGTGAACACGATGCCGGCGCAGAGAATGGAATGGACTCGCGAGCCTCGGACCGAAAGATTAAGCGAGTAGGTCCCGACGGAAGGGCACCGTTAGCGAAGCCTAGGCTATCGCTCGTTATCTGAGCCGTATCCGAAAGAGATAACTGCCTCACTTCTCTGACCTCTGGCAGCTAAAAAGGGTGGCACCGTGAGCTAACTCCCCTCGCCCCTTGGCGAGGGGAGTTGTGTTTTTTAAACGGGAGGTGGAGATGTACTATCCAACGCTGGAAGAAGTGAAGAAGATGGGTGAGCGTGGCAACCTGGTTCCCATCTGGTGCGAAGTCAGTGCCGATATGGAGACGCCGGTATCGGCTTTCCTCAAGATAGCCTCCGGGGGTTACTCTTTCCTCCTGGAGAGCGTTGAGGGCGGCGAGAGGATTGCCCGCTACTCGTTCCTCGGCACCGAGCCATACAAGGTCTTAAGAACCAAGACGGCGAAAGAAGCCCTGTCTGATGAAGACCCTCTCAAGCTGGTCAAAAATGAGCTTGACAGATACCGCTGGGTGGGCTTGCCGGGGCTGCCCCGCTTCTGCGGCGGGGCGGTGGGCTACCTCTCTTATGAGACGGTGCGTCACCTGGAGGCGTTGCCTCTCCCCCCGAACGACCCGCTGGGGGTGCCGGAGGCGGTCTTTCTCTTTGTGGATACCTTTCTGGTCTTCGACCATGTTACGCATAAGATACGGGCGGTAAGCCATGTCCATCTGGATGGGAATATTGAGGCTTCTTATGCCGAGGCGGTAAAGAGGCTTGAGCAACTGGTGAGCCGGCTGAACCAGTCGGTGAACCCAAAGTCGCATGAGAGCAACCCTCTGCAGGTCAATAAAACGGTCCGTTCTAACTTCACCCGGGAGCAGTATGAAGCCATGGTGGAGAGAATTCGGAAGCACATCATCGCCGGGGACTGCATCCAGGTAGTCCCGTCCCAGCGTATCTCCCGCCCGGTCTCGGTTCATCCCTTTGACATCTACCGGGCGCTACGCACTATAAATCCATCGCCCTACATGTATTACCTCCATCTCAATGATTTCTACATCGTGGGGGCTTCCCCGGAGCTACTGGTCAGGGTCGAGGACGGCATGGTTGACTACCGTCCCCTGGCGGGGACGCGGCGCCGGGGGCGTGATGAGGCGGAAGACAGGGCTCTTGAGTCGGAGCTCAAAAATAGCGTAAAGGAGCAGGCGGAGCACATCATGCTGGTTGACCTGGGACGCAACGACGTGGGGCGGGTCTCGGTGCCGGGAACGGTGCGTGTCCCCGAGCAGATGTACGTGGTGCGCTACTCCCATGTCATGCACCTTGAGTCACACGTGCAAGGTAAACTGCGCCCGGAGCTTTCTCCCATTGAGGCGCTCCGGGTCTGTCTTCCCGCCGGGACTCTTGCCGGTGCCCCCAAGGTAAGAGCCATGCAAATCATCGCCGGGGTGGAGCCGGACGTCCGCGGTCCCTACGGGGGTGCGGTGGGCTACATCAGCTTTTCGGGTAATCTGGATACCGCCATCGCCATTCGCACCATCGTCGTGAAGGATGGCATTGCCCATGTCCAGGCGGGTGGGGGTATCGTCTACGACAGCGTGCCGGGGGAGGAGTATCAGGAGAGCCTCAATAAAGCCAGAGCGCCGCTCAAAGCGATTGAAGAGGCGGAGGCTAATTCCGTCACGGGGGACAAAAGATGATTCTGCTCATTGATAACTACGATAGCTTTACCTATAACCTCTACCAGTATCTCTGCGAGCTGGGGGCGGAGGTCAGGGTCTTCCGCAACGACAGAATAACTCTTGCTGAGGTTGAATCTCTCAAGCCGGAGAAGATAGTCATCTCACCGGGACCGGGAGGACCCCAGGATGCGGGGATAAGTAGTGATGTCATTCTTCACTTCGGGGAGAGTATACCGGTTCTGGGTGTCTGTCTGGGGCACCAGTGCATCGGTTATGCCTATGGCGGCAAGGTAGCCGGGGCGGGTGAGATTATGCACGGCAAGTCCTCGCTCATCCACCACCGCGGGGCGGGTGTTTTCAGGGGTCTGCCCAGTCCCTTCCCCGCCATCCGCTATCACTCCCTGGCAATCATGCCCGAGGGCTTCCCCGCCTGTCTTGAGGTCACCGCTTGGACAGACAAGGGAATTATCATGGGGGTGAGACACCGCACCTTTCCGGTAGAGGGTGTCCAGTTTCACCCTGAGTCCATTGCGACCCCGCTGGGGAAAGACCTGCTCAAAAATTTTTTAATGAAAGGAAAAGAAAGTGATTAAAGAAGCGATTTCGCTACTGGTTGCCGGTAAAGACCTTAGCCTGGCTGAGTCGGCTAGAACCATGGAGGAAATCATGGCGGGGGAGGCGACCCCGGCACAGCTCGGGGCATTCCTTACCGCACTACGTCTCAAGGGCGAGACGGCTGATGAGATTGCCGGGCTGGCTTCGGTCATGCGTGCCAAAGCCGTTCCCGTTTCTGTTTCCGGGCCGGTGGTTGACACCTGCGGGACGGGTGGTGACGGCGCTTCGACCTTCAATATCTCGACGGCGGCTGCCTTCGTCGCTGCCGGCGCCGGGCTCAAGGTTGCCAAGCACGGCAACCGGGCGGCGACGAGCCAGTGTGGCAGTGCCGATGTCCTGGAAGCCTTGGGGGTTAACATAATGCTGGATGCGGCGGGTGTCGCTAGGTGTATTGAACAGGTCGGCATCGGTTTCATGTTTGCCACCTCTTTCCACCCGGCGATGAAGTATGCTGCGGCGCCCCGGCGTGAGATAGGTATCCGCACCGTTTTCAATATCCTTGGTCCCCTCACCAATCCGGCGGGGGCGAAATCTCAGGTGATTGGCGTCGCCAGTGACAGCCTGACATTGAAGCTGGCAGAGGTGCTGGAGCGACTGGGTAGCCGGCATGTCCTCGTCGTTCACGGCGGGGATGGGCTTGACGAAATCACCTTGACCCGGGAGACTCAGGTCTGTGAGCTTAAAAATGGTAAGATAGAGAGCTATTCGGTCAGCCCCGAAGATTTCGGACTGAAAAGGGTTAGTCTTGACACGTTGAAAGGAGGTACTTCTCAAGAAAACGCCGGGATACTCCGCGAAGTACTGTCAGGGGCTTCAGGTGCGCGTCGTGAGGTGGTGCTCCTTAACAGTGCCGCGGCGCTCCTGGCCGGTGATAGGGTGTCAACGCTGAAAGAGGGGATGGCGCTTTCGGCGGAGGTTATTGACCATGGTCAGGCTATAAGTAAGCTTGATGGTCTAATTAAGCTCAGCCAGAGCCTGAAATAAGTGAGCGGAGATGTGTTAGCCAAAATTGTATCGGGTAAAGTCCGCGAGTTGGCAGAGGCGAAGCGCAAAAGCTCGCTCGCCGAGCTTATGAAGCTGACTGAAGCACAACCTCCAGCACTGGACTTTGCCAATGTGCTCAGGGGTGACAGGGTAAGGCTCATCGCCGAGGTGAAGAAAGCCTCGCCGTCGGCGGGGCTTCTCTGTCCCGACCTTGATGCGGTAGCCCTTGCCCAAACCTACGCCGAGAACGGCGCCGCCGCTATCTCGGTGCTCACCGAGGGTCGCCATTTTCAGGGGAGTCTGGACTACCTGCCAGCGATTAAAAAGGGACTGGGGGAAAGAGCCATCCCGCTTCTACGCAAGGACTTTATCTTTGACCCCTATCAGGTCTATGAGTCCCGTGCCTCGGGGGCAGACGCCCTGCTCCTTATCGTCGCTATTTTGAAGGAGGAGGAGCTGGTCTATCTGCTCTCGCTGAGCCATCGGCTGGGAATGAGCTGTCTGGTCGAGGTGCATAACGAGGGGGAGGTGGAGTCTGCGCTGGAAGCCGGCGCCCGCATTATCGGCGTCAATAACCGTGATTTGGATACGTTTTCCGTTGACCTGACCGCCACCGAGAGATTACGAAAACTTATTCCCCGTGACCGAATCGTGGTCAGCGAGAGCGGTATAAAGACCCATGACGATGTGGCACGGCTTCGGGGGTGGGGGGTGGACGCTATTCTGGTCGGCGAGGCGCTGGTGACCGCACCCGATGTCGCTACCAGAATGAGGGAGCTACTTGACTAAGGTCAAAATCTGTGGCGTCCGCGAGGTAACGCACGCCCTTAGTGCAGCGGAGGCTGGGGCTGACTTCGTGGGGTTTATCCTGGCGCCGGGTAGGCGTCAGGTCTCTCCCGAAATGGCAAAGGAGATTGTCGCTGCCCTCAAGGGTCTGGAACATCCCCCTCTCACCGTCGGGGTATTCGTTAATGCTAAGGCAGAGGAAGTAAACCGCATCGTCCGTTTTGCCGGACTGGATATGGTTCAGCTCAGCGGAGACGAGTCATGGGAGTACTCGCTTGCCATTGATAGACCCATCACCAAGGTCGTTCATGTCCCTGACTATAAAAGTAGTCGCGAACTCATGAGCCATCTTGAGCTGGGGCGCAGGACTCTCGGGGAAAGACCCTTTATCCCCCTCCTTGACTCGGGGGGGAGCGGAGCTTACGGCGGGACGGGTGAGGTGTTTGACTGGGAAGTAGTCGGTGATATTCCGGAGGAGTTCACGGCGGTGGTTGCCGGCGGGCTGACGCCTGAAAACGTTGGAGAGCTGGTCCGGCGGACAAAGCCCTGGGGGGTTGATGTCTCCTCTGGCGTGGAGACAGAGGGCAGGAAAGATAGCCTGAAAATTCGGGCATTTCTTGAGGCGGTGAGGCAAGCAGACCAGAAAATATGAGCTAGGGTTCTGTTCTTACAGTTGGCATTAGAGGCGACATGGCAAATTCAACCCCCTCTCGTCATTGCGAGGAGCCCTCACGCTTCGCTCAGGGTTAAACTCTGCGACATGGCAATCTCCTAGAGTACGTTGTGACTCACACTCAGCAATGACGCCAGTTTCACCAATCTTTATGGTGAAGACGTAGTGATGTGGTATAATTTCCTAAAATATTCAAATCTAGTTCAGGGGGAATACAAATGGAGCAGTTAGAGCTTCGGGTAAAAAGCCGGAACGTTACGGGGAAGAAGGTCAGGTTCCTGCGCCGTGAGGGAATCACTCCGGTACACCTTTTCGGTCACGAACTTGACTCGCTGGCGCTACAGTGCGAGACGGCTAAGCTGGAGCGGACACTTGCCCTGGCGGGAGAGACCAGACTTATTACCCTCAAAGTAAATAGTGAAAGAAAGGGACGCCCGGTTCTTGTCCGTGAAGTCCAGAGAGAGCCACCGGGCAGGTTGCTTCACGTCGACCTATATCAGGTTAAGATGGGAGAGAAGGTAGAAGTCGAGATTCCGGTTACGCTGGTGGGGGAGGTGAAAGGCTTAGAGGCGAAGGGCTTCGTGCTCCTGCATGAGCTTGATACCTTGAGTGTCCAGTGCTTGCCGGACAAAATCCCTGCCGGCATAGAGGTTGACATCAGTTCCTTGACCGAGCCCGGTCAGGCATTGAGGGTAAAAGATATTGTCGTTAGCCCGGATATCGCTATTCTCAACAAGCCGGAACAGGTGGTGGCGACGGTTGTCGCACGGGCTGAGGAGAAGGTTGAGGAGGTCAAGCCGGTTGCAGAAGAAGCGGTTAAGCCCGTTGAGGAAGCCGCTCCAGCCGCTGAGGAGAAACCAAAACAAGAGTAGCCTTTACTTGTGGTATTGTCTCTCTTAACGAGCCGTAATTTGCGACTGATTGTTGAAGTATGAAGGTTAAGGTTCGTTTCTTCGCCGCTTCTAGAGAAATCGTGGGTAAAGGCCAGATGGAGCTTGAGCTACCCGAAGGGGAAGCTGTCTCCGCTCTGCTAAAAAGGCTTGAGTCCGATTTCCCCGCCCTTCTCACCATGCCGGTTATGGTGGCGGTCAACGCCGAGTATGTCGAAAAGAGTCACCGGCTTAAGTCTGGCGACGAGGTGGCGCTGATACCGCCGGTCAGCGGGGGCTAGGGTGATTGAGATAACGCGCGAGCCTATTGATATAGAAGAAGTCGTAAGCCGGGTAAGAAAGAGCGCCAACGGGGCGGTAGTCACCTTTGCCGGCACGGTGCGGGATAACTCCGAGGGCAAACGGGTGCTTTATCTGGAATATGATGCCTACCCGGAGATGGCGGAGAAGAAGCTGGGAGAGATTGCCCGGGAGATACAAGCCCGCTGGGGCACCAAAGACGTAGCCATTAGCCACCGCATCGGACGACTTGAGCTGGGTGAGATTTCCGTGGTCATCGCCGTCGGCTCTCCCCACCGCCAGGAAGCCTTTCAGGCCTGTCAGTATGCCATTGACCACATCAAGGAGATGGTGCCCATCTGGAAAAAAGAGTTCTACCAGGATGGCTCCGCCTGGATAGGACACGGTTAGTCTTAAGGTTTTTTGACAGGAAAATCCTGCTTTGTCTCGCCTGAAGAGAAAAAAGGAGAAAACAGGTGTTTTGGGTGGGTTCTAAGGGGAGATGTTAGTGGTTGTTTGTCCTCCTGCCACCCCAGTCACTTTGACAAGTTTAATGCCTTTATGAGAAAGTAGAGGTGCTCCAGGTAATCGACGTAGTGGTGACAGACCACTAGCTCAGAACCCGGTAGGTCATTCGAAAGGGAGCTTAAGTTACCGCAAGGCAGCTCAAGTAACTCGGTAGACTCCACCCAAAGGTACTGGTTAGTTGGAACGTCCGGAGAGCTAAGGTTACCTGGGGCTTTTTATTTAGTTAAATATTACCCGGGCCTTATCGGGACCCGGGTCTTTTTATGGGGGACTTCTTGATTATGGGGACACCGATGAAAGGGAGGTTTCGGTACTCCTCCCTATAGTCTAACCCGTAGCCGACGACGAACTCATCGGGGACTTCAAAACAGACGTAGTCAAGGGGGGTGTCAACGAGCCGTCTCTGGCGTCTGTCGAGGAGGATGCAAGTAGCCAGGCTGAGAGGCTCCCTCTCGCTGAGGTATCTCTGGATGTAGTTCAGAGTTATGCCGGTATCGACGATGTCCTCAATAATGATGACGTGTCGTCCTTTTACACTCAAGTCCACGTCCTTGGTAATCTTCACCGTCGAGCCGTCTTCCCGGCTGTAATAGGAGATGCCGAGGAAGTCAACGTCCAGGGGTACGGTTATCTGGCGGATAAGGTCAGCCATGAAGCAGATGAAGCCGCGCTGGATACCCAGTAGCAGAGGGCGCCGGTCGGCATAGTCCTTTGATATTCTCTCTGCCAGGGTGTGAACCTTCTCCTGAATCTCGGCGGCAGAGAATAAGATGCGCTCGATGCCGTGGGCGCGGGTCTGGGCGAGCGGCCCGACGCCGTACTTCGCCAGCAGGTGGTCGTAGTCGCTCTTGTGGAGCAGAGTTATCTTGACCTCGGGATGTAGCTCTCTCAGAAGGCGCAGTTTTCGGTTTTTACCGGTGGCGAGGCTCTGCTTCATGGTGGTGAGCTCTATGTACAGGTCAAGAGCCGGCAGGTAGAAGTCCGGGGTAAACATCTCGGTCACTCGTTCTCCCTCCCGGCGCAAAGGGAAGGAGCAAGGTTCATAGACCCACTCGATGTTGTAGAAGTCCAGTATGCGGGCGAACTCTGCCTCGCTGGGGTGGGCGAAGCTTACCGTCCGCGCCTCAGACAGGGCTGTCTTTTTTGATGTGGCTGGTTCCTTTGATAAAGCGCTCTCAGTGTCCTGGAGGGAGGCGCAGGTTAGAACCGTGGCGGCGAGGTTTGCCATGGCGCCCACGAAGGCGATGTCCTGATTGGTGAAGTCATAGCGCTCTCTGGCGTAGACCCGGAGGCTTCCCAGGGCCCGACTTCCCGAGACTACAGGTACGCCGAGGACGGAGACGATATTTGCCTTCCTTGCCATTTCGGGGAACTGGATGCGGCTGTCTTTGGTGACGTCGGAGATAGCGACCGGCTTGAGTGTGGTGACATCGTTAAGGCTTTTGTCAACGTTGAGTACACCCTTGCGCAGAAAGAATTGCGGTAAACCCCACGACGAGGTGTGAACCAGCTTAGTCCCAGTGACATCCAGGAGGACAAGAGAGGCGGCAAACGCGGTGGCTCTTCCCGTGCCCCTGACGATGGCGTCAAGCTTTTCTTTTGCCGAAGCTAATGAGTTGACGGTAACTATCGCCCGCCGGGTCGCCTTAAAGTATTGCGGCTCTTTTCTCAAAACTACTCCCGAACGAAATTCTAAGTGAGTTTCATTTCCGTGTCAATTATTCAGGGTCAGGTATAGTCCCAAATTAGCTGAAGTTGAATTGTCATTGCGAACGAAGCGAAGCAATCCGTTACAATATTCGCCGCCACTATGGTTCGACAGGCGTTCGACTGAGCTCACTTCGTGGTGACTCAGTGGAACCACGCCGAAGGCTCACCACGAGCGGCTTCTAGGGTCAACATGAGGGGCTTTCTAAATCCCGCTCATCCTGAGCCTGTCGAAGAGTGAGGTCTCGGGAGCGAAGCTATCGCATTCTGGTGATTTGTTATAAAATGGAAATTAAGAGGATTATTCGGGGGGAGCAATGGGTAAGAAGGCGGTAGCATTACTTCTGGTTATGACAATCTTGGGACTGTCTGGCTGTAGCCAGCCGGCGCTGGGTCAGGAGCTCAAGTCGAACAAGCCTCGCGTAACCTCGCCCTCAGTCGGGGGCGCCGACCTGACCGTGCTCGTTGACGGCAATAATGCCTTTGCCTTCGACCTGTATCAGGCGCTGGCGCAGAAGGACGGCAATCTCTTTTACTCGCCCTACAGCATCTCCGAGGCGCTGGCGATGACCTACGCCGGTGCCCGGGGTGGGACGGAGACGGCGATGGCGGAAGTCATGAACTTCACTCTATCTCAGGCGCGTTTGCACCCGGCTTTTAACCTTCTTGACCTTGAGTTGAAGGCGCGGGGCGAGGGGGCTCAAGGCAAGGACGAGAAGGGCTTCCGCCTGAATGTGGTGAACGCTATCTGGGGGCAGAAGGACTTCAAGTTCCTGAGCGAGTATCTGGACACCCTCGCCCAGAACTACGGCGCCGGGCTGAGGCTCGTTGACTTCGTGAGTCAGACGGAGCCCTCACGGGTCACTATCAACGATTGGGTCAGCGAGCAAACTGAAGAGAGAATCAAAGACCTGATTCCACCGGGCGCTCTGAATGAACTCACGCGCCTCGTTCTCACCAATGCCATCTACTTCAATGCGGCATGGCAATTCCCCTTTGATGAGAAGGTAACGGAGAGTGGCAATTTCCGTCTGCTTAACGGCAGTGAAGTAGCCGTGTCCATGATGAAGCAGAGGCGGTCATTTAGCTACGCCGAGGGCGACAACTACCAGGCGGTGGAGCTACCCTACGACGGTCAGGAGCTATCAATGGTGATTCTGCTTCCTGATGCGGGGGAGTTTGCCTCGTTTGAGGAGTCGCTGAAAGCGGAGATGGTCAAGGAAATTATCGGCAAACTGAAAAACCGGGAAGTCTCGCTCACCATGCCCAAGTTTGAATACGAGTCCAGTTTCGGGCTGAAGCCAGTACTCACCGGCCTCGACATGGGCATTGCTTTCACCGAAGCGGCGGACTTCTCGGGCATGGACGGCAGGCGCGACCTGCTGATACAGGACGTGCTGCACAAAGCCTTCGTCGCGGTGGATGAAGCCGGGACCGAGGCGGCAGCGGCGACGGCGGTAATTGTCGGCACGACCTCACTCCCCTCTGATATCGTCGAGTTCACGATTGACCGCCCGTTCCTTTTCCTTATCCGGGATATACCGACTGGCAGCATCATCTTCGTCGGGCGGGTTCTTAATCCGGCAAAGTAAGTAACGAAAATTGCTCATGGAACGGCTGCTAGATGGAACAAGGCATTACAGGGGGACTAGCCCGGCGCTAGAATCTGGAACAGCTAAATAAGGCTATGGTAATGAGGAGGGACAAATGTTAAAGAATTTCTCTCGAGGGCTTGCCGCTTTTCTGGCGGGAATTTTACTTGTGGTTATCTTCGCGGTACCTGTCCTAGCCTTTGATGCCCGGGGTGGAGATACGGTAACTGTACCCGGCGGAGAAGTGGTTGAGGGAGACCTTTATCTGGCAGGAGGCAACATAATCGTTGACGGGACGGTAAACGGCGATATCTTTGGTGTCGGCCAGTCGCTAACTATTAACGGCGTTGTCAACGGCGGGGTGACCTTTGCCGGCCAACTGGTAACAGTTAACGGTGAAATCAGTAATAGTGCTAGGCTAGCCGGACAATCAATTACAGTCACCGGTAAAATCGGGCGTGACCTGGTTGTTGCCGGTAGCGCAGTGACAATCAATAGCCAAAGCGTAACGAGCGGTGACCTTGTCCTGGCTGTCGGAACGGCTCTGGTTAATGGTCGTGTGGGTGGCAATATCAGAGGCGGTGCTGGTACGGTTACCGTTGCGGGTGCGGTGGGCGGAGACGTAGACCTTCGAACCGAAAATCTCACCATCACATCCGGTGTCAGCATACAGGGCAATCTGACA
This sequence comes from Chloroflexota bacterium, assembly GCA_043800335.1. Classification (GTDB taxonomy): domain Bacteria; phylum Chloroflexota; class Dehalococcoidia; order Dehalococcoidales; family JAZDNC01; genus JAZDNC01. The sequence continues at coordinate 3,228 of JAZDNC010000078.1, read as the reverse complement.
TACACCAGTCAGAATGAAGCCGTAATCCAGTCTGGAGCCACAATAGCCGGAACGACTAACCACAAAATGCCAGAGGCAAAAGCGCCTGCCCGGAGATTCCCCCCGGTTGCGGCTGGAGCCAAAGTATTATGGCAAGTCCTGTGTTTTCTAATGACGCTAATTGCGGGCGTCATTCTCATCCTCATTGCCTCACCAAGGTTGAACCTGATGGCTAATTCAATTCAGTCTAAGCCCTGGCAGAGTCTCGGCTGGGGTGCGATATTACTTATTGTCGTTCCGGTAGCCTCGGTCATAGTAATGATTACGGTCATAGGTCTACCGCTTGGGCTAATTTCACTTGTGCTATACGGGATAGCTGTTTACCTGAGCCAAATTCCGGTCGGATTACTTATCGGGCGGCTGATTATCAGGCAGAACCGGGAGCTTGGGTCTCGAGGGCTGGTGATAGGAGCTCTGGCGCTTGGTCTTCTCATCCTTCTTTTGCTAAGGCTGCTTCCCTTTATCGGCTGGATAACTGGCTTGCTAACCGTGGTGTTCGGGCTGGGCACTCTGGTAACAAGCAGAAGAACAGGGGTTACGGGGTAATGTCAGACATATGCATAAGGGGCATTTATCCAGCACTTCAGTGGTATCCAACAGCAATGGCAGCCTGAACAGCAGTATCAAATTCTTCCCGTTTGGCTCAACTCGCTCAGGCTCAGTGCCACAAAATAGGGATATAAGAAACAGGGTGGGCATTTGTTGCCCACCCTGTTCAATGACCTGAATCCGTTAAACCTTAGATTACCCCGGCCTTCTTGAGTTCAGCCAGGTCTTCCTTGGTGTAGCCCATGATGTCGGCGTACACCTTCTCGTTGTCCTGCCCCAGTAGCGGGGCGTTGGTTACCTCAACCGGTGATTTCTCCAGGGTGCCGGCATAGCTTAGTGCCTTGTATTTACCCCTCACCGGGTGAATCATGTCAACCACTTTTTTGCCCGCCGCAAATGACGGGTCGGTCACTGCCTGGGTGCTGGTAAGGGTAACGCCGGTTGAGACCCCGACGGATGCGAAAGCCTTGAACGCTTCGTAGCCGGTCTTGGTTGAAGTCCATTCCGAGATGAGCTTGTCCACTATCTCCCTGTTTTTGCCGCGGATGAACTCGTCGGCGAATCTGGGGTCACCGATAAGCTCCTGGCGCCCGATGACCTTGAGCAGGGCGTCCCACTGGTGCTGGGGGTGGAAGAGGAAGATGATGAATGTGCCCGGGTCTTTGGTGGGATAAAGGTTTGATGGGCCACGGGTCGTGCTGCCGAAGCCTGCCCGCTTCGCCGCCTCACTGCGGAACATCTGGTCGCGCTCCATCTGCCTTGAGGTCATCGGCGAGCGAATGAGGTTGATGACCGTGTCCGACATAGCGACTTCGACAAACTGCCCTTTGCCCGTCCTGAAGCGCTGGTGGAGAGCCATCATGATGCCCGAGAAAAGGTTTACCCCGGAGCCTGTCTCCCCAACTCTGACCGACCCTCTGACCGGGGGTTTGTCCGTCCAGCCGGTCAGGGTGGTTACGCCCACCATCGCCTGGGCGACAGAGTCGTTACTGGGGTAGCAGGTATAGGGGCCCTTGGGGCCATAAGCGGATACTCTTGCCATGATGAGGCGCGGGTTGATTTCCTTGAGCACGTCATAGGCAAGTCCCCACCGCTCCATCGTCCCGGATTCGTAGCTCTCAATAACGACGTCAGCCCATTTCACCATTTCTTTGAAGATTTCCCTGCCCTTTACCTTTTCCATGTCCAGGGTGATGCTCTTCTTGTTCTGGTTGAAGTAGATGAAATAGAAAGAGTCAACCCCCGGCTCGAGCGGCACCGTTGAGAAATGCCGGGCGGGGTCACCGGTCCCGGGCGGTTCAATCTTGACGACATTGGCACCGAGGAAGCCCATCATCTCGGCACAGGTTGGACCTGCTTCCCAGGTTGAAAGTTCGAGGACTTTGATATCTTCCAGAGCTTTTGCCATCTCTTTTCTCCTTATCTCTTCTCATCCAGTCCTAGATAACGCCCTCGGTCTTGAGCTTGTTCAGGTCGTAGTGGGTATAGCCCAGATACCGGCCATATATCTCCGAGTTGTGCTGTCCCAGAAGCGGCGCGTTGAAGTAGATGGGTTCGCTATCCGAGAGTCTCTGGACGCAGCCGAACTGCTTGTAGGGACCGCGGTGGGGATGGTCAAACTCCTGGATGATACCCGACTGGCTGAAGTGGGGGTCATTCACCATCTGGACGCAGTTCTGGGTAACGCCGGCGGGCACGCCTGCCTGGGCAAGGATATGGAAGGCTTCGTAGGGATTAAGTTTGCTCGTCCAGTCCTCAATGATTTTGTCCACCTCGGCGACGTTCTGCCAGCGGGTGTTGGGGTCTTTGAACTTCGGATTGCCGATAAGGTCAGCCCTGCCGATGGCGATGAGGAGGGCTTTCCACTCCTTCTCCTCCCGGATAGAAATCATAACGTAGTTATCGGTCTTTTCACTGTCCTTCGCCTTGTAGATGTTCTGCGGGGCGACGCCGGGCAGGGTGTTGCCGACGCGCTCGAGGGGGGGACCCTGGAACATCGGGTCTTTCTCCGCCTGGCGGAGCGCCCAGTTGGCGCGGTTGTAGTTCAGAGAGCACTCGCTCATGCCGACCTCGACGAACTGACCCTCGCCGGTTACGTCGCGCTGGTGGATTGCCGCCAGCACCGCACCGAGGCAGAACATCCCGGAGCCGGTGTCGCCGGTGGAGGTGCCGGGGTTGATGGGTGGCTTGTCCGGGTAGCCGGTGAGGCTGAGCGAGCCGCCCACAGCCTGGGCTACCGTGTCCATGCAGAAATACTTCTCATAGGGCCCCTTGCCGAAACCCTTGACCGTGCTCACGATAATCCGGGGATTGACCTGCTTTAAGGCTTCATAGCCAAATCCCAGCCTGTCCATGGTTCCGGGACCCAGGTTGTCGTGGACGATGTCTACCTTCTTGGTCATTTCTTTGAAGATTTCAATCCCTTTGGGGTGCTTGAGGTTGAGGGTGATGCTCTTCTTCGAGAGCGTAAGCCCGATGTGGTAGAAGAGGTCAACGCCCTGTCGCGGGGGTATACCATTGACTCTGCCTATCTGGCCTCTGTCCGGCGGCTCCACCATGATGATGGTAGCCCCCATGAAAGCCATAGGCTCGGTGACGGTTGTGCCTGCCTCGTACTGCTCGCAAGCGAGTACGGTAATA
>JAZDNC010000020.1:0-44032 GCA_043800335.1 Chloroflexota bacterium | reverse complement strand
TTGATGACATCGGCGCCCATTAGCGCCAGCATCAGGGTATTCACCGGTCCCAGCTGGAAGCCGGTCATGTCGATAACCCTTATTCCCTCAAGTATCTCATGAGCCATAGTTACACCTCCTTAATATTTTTCATCGCCTGACACTGTCCCTAGCCTCACCCCATAAGCACCCCTTTCTTAATTCGCACTCTGAGCGAAGAGTCCCGGTATCAGGACCCATACAAAACGATAAAGCCCGCACACTTACATGCGGGCTTCCCACAAAATCACCTGCCTCGGACCTTTAGCCAGCCTTAACACCGCTTATCCCCCTTTGCCTTAAGCGCTGTGGGGCAAGACGAGTCATGAATCGGGCAAAAAACCGTTTTTATCATAACGCCAATGGTGTATACTGTCAAGAAAACTGAGCCTGTCACTGAGAATGTGGGAAGGAGAACCAGCATGAAAGCCTGGAGATGGTATGCCTTCGGCGACTTCAGACTTGAGGAGGAGCCGATGCCCGTAGCCAAGCCGGGATGGTTGCTCCTCAAGATGAGGGTCGCCCAGGCGAGTGTCACCGACGCCGAAAGGGCGATGGGGATTCACACGGGAGATATCGAGCTCATCAGAAGACTTATTGAGCAGAACGCCCCCATCAAGATGTTCGGGCATGAACTCTGCGCCGAGGTCGTTGGACTGGGGCAGGGGGTAAAAGACTTCAGGGTGGGCGACCGGGTGGCGGCGATGAGCACGGCGCCCTGCCACGAGTGCCCGGCGTGTCTTGCCGGTTATCCCGAATACTGCCGCCGGGGTCAGCTCCTGGGACGTCACATCCCGGGCGGGTTCGCCGAGTATGTGGCTCTACCCCAGGATATTCTGGTCAAACTCCCCGAGTCGGTGAACGACAACGAGGGCGCCTCCATCCAGCCCGCCAGCGAAGCGGTCGCCGGCACCGCCACCGCCAATATCCGGATGGGTGACACCGTCGCCGTCCTGGGACAGGGCTGTATGGGAAACTATATCATGCAGGTAGCCAGGGCTTCCGGCGCGGGTAAGGTCATCACCACCGATGTCAGGGATGAAGCCTTGAAGCTGTCTAAAGAGCTGGGGGCAGACCTTGCGATTGACGCCCGGAAGGAAGATGTCGGGAAGATAATTCTGGAGGCGACCGGCGGCATCGGGCCTGATATTGTTTTTGAGTCTGCCGGCGGTTCGCCCAAGGTGGGTCTCGCCGGCGAAAAAACCCTCGGCACTGCTTTCGATGTGGCCAGGGAGGGGGGCACCGTGGTGCAGATTGCCTTCTTCGATGCCGATGTGACGATGAATTTAAACCGCCTCAGGCGTAAGGGCATCAAATACCTCTTCCTGCCGCCGCCGAGCCGGAAACTGCTCCAGCACACGGTTGACCTGGTAGCGTCAAAGCGGCTTAAGCTCACCCCTCTCATCACCCACGTCCTCGAGGGTCTGGACAAGGTGCCCCAGGCGATTGACATGAGCCTGAACAAGGCGAAATATAAACTGATGAACCCGGCGCAGGTGGTGGTCTCGCGGGGGTAGTTATTGACTGCCCGTCATTGCGAGTGACGGAGGAAATTAACGTTTAACCTTTATGCTGTCATTGCGAGGAGCAGAGCGACGTGGCAATCTCCTGATAATGTCATTCCAGCGAAAGCTGGAATCCAGAGAAGCTGGGTTAGGTTCTGGATTGTCGGGTCAAGTCGGAAATAACAAAGGGGAGATTAAGAGGGATTAGAAATCATAATCCCCCTCGTTCCCCCTTTAGGAAAGGGGAAAACTGATGGCTTTTACATCTTGACGGCGACCAGACTCGTCGTCTTGCGGATGCCGGGAATGGCGTGAATCTGCTTCACCAGATTCCCCAGGACATTAAGCTCGCTCATCTCAAAGGTCGCCACCACATCATAGGGACCGGTCACCCCATCGGCGGCGCTTATACCCTTTATTTTCTGGACGGACTTAACGACATCCCCGGCCTTGCCAATCTCGGCTTCAATCAGGACGTAAACCTTAACTGCCATCGCTATCTCCTTTTGCAGGTTTCTATCTGATAATGAAGGGCACGATGATAGCCACGAGACCGGTGCAGACGACTACAAGCATGAAGAGATTGTAGCGGGTGCTGTAGTTGGTGAGAAGGGACGGGTCGTAATAGCCTTCGACATTCTGGTCTTTGTACATCTTGAGCAGTCCGCTGAGCAACTTGACCCGCATCTGCCTGCCCTTGATTAGCCCGACCTCAACCACGAAATTGACCACAATAACGAGCACCGTGAAAATGAACATGACAATAGTCTGGGTAGCGCCGCGACCGGAGGCGACGGCGGTGTTGATGCCCAGGGTGATGAGGTTGAGCAGAATGGCGACAACGACAAAGACGGTATCCGTCCGCGCGTTCTGCTGGAGCTCGTCAACGATGTGTTCATGAACACGTTCAATCATCGGTTACCTCCTTTCACCTAGGTTTTATTTGATAAAAACCATTCAAGCTACTGGCTCCGGTTCAGGCGCATAAAGATGAAGACAAAAGCCACCACGACCACCGCGACGACAGCTACCCCCGCCCAGAGCCAGGCTCTCTCCGGCCTTTTGAGGAAGACACTGATACTCATCGTTTTTCGCACCTGACCTGTCTCAGCGATAAGGGTTATCTGGTAGTAGTCATCATATTCGGCTTTGGCGGACGGCTTGATATTGAACTCCACGCTCCCGGAGTTTCCCGGCGTGAGCGAGGTTACCCTTTCGGGCTCGAAAGTGACTGACCAGTCTGCCGGGGCAGTCGCCGATAGTATAATATCCTTTAGCGTTCCACTACCGATGTTCTTTAAACTCATGGAGAACTTGTTGTCCTTACCCGGGGTCGCCTGGTAGTTATAGCGGTTCGGGCTGGAGATGATATCCAGAGAGTAGGTCGGCAGGATGACGGCGGTTAGCTCAAGGCTTCCCTTAACCACGCCCGAACTTGCCTCAAGGGTAATTCTATAGTCTCCGGGCAGGGGTACTGGCTCCGGGGGTATGGCGAACACCCGGATTACCTTCGGTGATGCTGGCTCAAACTTGACGACCGAGACGCGGGTCGTCTCCTTGTCCGGGGTTATGTAGGTGCTCCAACCGGTGGGCGCGGTGAGCCTGAGGTCAAAGGTCAGCACCTGGGCGCCCTGGTAGGTCAGGGTGACGATGAACTCAAAAGTAGGCTGGGGCGGAGCGCTCTCAACACGGGGGTAGGTGGCTTCCAGCTTTATTGTCTCTGCCTGAGCCAGAGCCGGATTGGGCAAAAGAATTGCCAATAATCCCAGAATACAGAGCGTAATCCTCAGAGCTTTCATCAGCACCTTCCTAGCGGGCACTTTACCATTTCCGAGAGCCAAAGGCAAGGGTAAAATTAAACCCGTCATGCGAGCGAAGCGAGAAGTCTCCCCAATCCAGAGATTGCCATGTCGCTCCCACTCCTCGCAATGACGTTAGTATCAGTTTAGCAGTGGCTTTAGCTCTACATTCAGGCTTCGCTCACACCACCTCGCAATCGAGAGAAGTCCTGCCTCCCCGAAGGGTGCACCGACGAGCTGGATAGCCAGTGGCAACCCGGCTTCTCCCAGCCCGATGGGCAGGCTGACTGAGGGCAGCCCGGTGAGCGACCAGGGGCGCTGCATCACCGCACTCCCGGTGGTGGTAAGGTCTTTCGGAGCGATGCCCGGCGCGCCTGGTGTTACCAGCGCATCCACTTCGCTAAATAAAGGAGCAATGTTAGCACGGTGCCTGAGGCGGGACTCAAGCGCCCGGGCATAGCGGACAGCCGGAACGGCAAGTCCCTCTTCAATCAGGCTACTGATTTTGGGACGGTACTGGTTCTTACGCTGGCTGAACATCACCTCATGGTAGGTAGCGGCTTCAACGGACATGATGAGCTGGTTCAGGTCAGAGGTCTCGGCGAAGCCGGGAGGCAGTTTAACCTCGTTAAGTATTGCCCCTGCTTTTTGCAGGCGAGACACCGCACTGTCGGTCTCACGGCGCGTCCCGGCGTCGGCGTTGTCATAGAAATACTCTCTGATTAGCCCCAGTCGGGGTGGCTTCTCACGCTCAAGGCGACTCTGCGCATCAGGCACGGGCAGGTTGAGTGAGTGGGAGTCGTTCACATCAAAGCCGGCGATGACCTGAAAGGTGAGGGCGATATCCCTGACTGTCCGGGCCAGGATGCCGACGTGGTCCATGCTGAAGCTCAGGGGCACTACGCCGTAGGTGCTGATGCGCCCGTACTCAGCTTTGAAGCCGACGATGCCGTTAAACGCGGCGGGACGCAGGGTCGAGCCACCTGTCTGGGAGCCGAGGGCGAGGGGGCACATGCGAGAGGCGACCGCCGCCGCCGAGCCACTGCTCGAGCCGCCCGGAGTGTGGCTCAAATTCCAGGGGTTATGGGTCTTCGCCGGGTCAAGGTAGGCAAACTCGGTCGTCTGGGTCTTGCCCAGGACGACCGCCCCGGCTTCCTGAAGACGGATGACCACCGTGGCGTCATAGGTGGGGACAAAGCCCTTCAAAGAAAGTGAGCCGGCTTCAGTGACTATACCGGCGGTATAGAAAATGTCTTTAATCCCTATCGGAATCCCGTGCAGGGGACTCCTCGGTTTTCCCGGGCTTAGCTCCTTTTCAAGCTCCTTAGCCCGCTCCAGCGCACACTCCTCGTCAACCAGCGCCCAGGCTTCGATTTTTTCATCCAGTGCCTTGATACGCCCGAGACAGCTTTTGACCAGCGCAACCGGTGAAAGCTCCTTCTTGGCTATCAGCGGGGCAAGTTCGGCTACACCCAGTTCATAAGGCTCTCGGCTCATGGCATCCTCTCCCGGCAAAACTGGCACCAGATTACTCCCCGAGGTGACGGGGCGTCAAGCTATTGCAAACTTGAGAGTTGCCCGCTATCATTAAGCCAAATAGCGAAAAGAGGGAGGCGAAAATGGCGAAGTATATTGATGTCCACGTTCACGTCCCGGTAGAAGCCCGCGGTCCCGGCAAAGAGGTCGAAGCCCTGATTGAAAAGTACCGCAAGCTGGACACCTTTGCCCACATCCTGGGGCGGGACTCCCGCACCGCATCCGGCAAGATAGATGTGACCAACGAGTATATCGCCGCCATCGTCAAGAAGTACCCCAAAATGTGCCTGGGTATCGGCAGTATCGACCCCCACCTGGGCAAGCTTGCTCTCTATGAAGCGGAAAGGGCAGTCAAGGAGCTGGGTCTCAAAGGTCTCAAATTTGAGCCTTACCGACAGGAGTTCTATCTGAACGACCCCCAGTACTATCCCCTCTGGGCGAAGATTGAATCCCTCGGCGTGCCCATCATGACCCACACCGGGACAATCCAGGGGACTGGTCGCCAGCGGCTCGACTATTGCCGTCCCATTCCCTACCTTGACGATGTCGCCGCCGCTTTCCCGGGGCTTACCATCATCGCCTGCCACCCCTCATTCCCCTGGCAGGACGAGACCCTTGCCGTTGCCACCCACAAAGCCAATGTCTATGTTGAGCTTTCCGCCGGCTGGCCCAAGGACTTCTCGGGCAACCTCATCCGCTACATGAACACCTTCCTCCAGGACAAGGTGATGTTCGGCAGCGGCTATTCGCTCTTCGACCCGGAGGAGTGGCTCAAGCAGTTCGCCAAACTTCCTATCGACACAAAGGTGAGACCGAAGATTCTCAAAGAGAACGCCGCCCGCCTCTTCGGTAAGAGCAAGTAGACAGCAATACGTCATTGCGAGGAGCGTGAGCGACATGGCAATCTCCTGGAATAGAGACCACGCTTCGCCTCAATGACACTATCCAACTGGGAAGGAGACCAACATGAAATACGTGCACCTTTACAGCGGGACTGACGGCAAGTCCCACTTCGAAGATGTCGAAGTGCCCCTGACTTTGGGCAGGCCCCAGGAGGAAAGCTCGGCGCCGATAAAAGCCACCGGGGTGCTCTTCAGGATAACCGGAGGGGGCTACGACCTTGACTGGCATAACCCGCCCCGCCGGCAGTTCGTCATCACCCTTGAGGGGGAGGTTGAAATCACAGCCTCAGACGGCACCAAGCGCCGTTTCGGCCCCGGGGATATCATGCTGGCAGACGATATCAAGGGGCAGGGGCATCTCACTCAAGGACTGAGCCAGAAGCCGCGCCGGGCGGTAGTAGTTACACTTGAGTAAAGAGAAGCAATACCTCTGAGGCCGGGGCGGGCTACTCCTGGGCAAGGTATTTTTTCTCCATTTCTCTGTATCTGGCAAGCCCAGTGATGAGGTTGCGGCCCTCAAAGGTGACTATCCGGTCAATGAACCCCTGGGTAGTACCCGTCTTTCTCAAAGTCTGCATCAGCTCCTGGATGGTTTTGGCGGCGGCGCAGGGAGCCGAGCGGGGGTAAATAACAATCTTAAATCCCATCTTCTCCAGCTCTTTATTGGGAAGAAGCGGGGTTTTGGTGCCTTCATCCATGTTGACCAGCAGAGGAGCACTGATAGAACTGGCAATTATTTTTAGCTCTTCAAGGGACTGGGGGGCTTCCACAAAAATCACATCTGCCCCTGCCTTTACATATGCCCTTGCCCTTTTTATCGCTTCATCAAGCCCCAGAACGGCCCTGGAATCGGTGCGGGCGATGAGGACGAAATCCGGGTCCTCACGGGCATCCACCGCCGCCCGTATTTTACCGACCATTTCAGCCTGAGAGATGAGCTGCTTTCCCTCAAAATGCCCGCATTTCTTGGGCGCAACCTGGTCTTCTATGTGGATAGCGGCTACACCTGCCTGTTCGTATTCCCTCACGGTGCGCCCTACATTTATGGCATTGCCGTAGCCGGTATCAGCATCTGCGATGAGGGGCAAGCTGACTGCATTCGCCATGTTATGGGCTTGAGTGACCATCTCCGTCATGGTGAGTAGCCCGACATCCGGCTCGCCGAGAAGACTCATCGCCGTGCCCGAACCGGTCATGTATACCGCCTGGAAACCCCCGGTCTGCTCAATAATCCTGGCGGTAAAGGCGTTATGAGCACCGGGTGCCACGATGATTCTCTGGTTTTTCAAGAGGCTCCTTAATCTCCGTGTCTTTTTCATCTCTTTGACTCCTCTCTATTTCCTGGTTCCCAACGGTGAACAAATCCCCTCTATCGGCTTGGGGAATGCTTAGGCTGAAGCCTTCGCAATAACCTAATCCCGATACGAAAGCTACTACCCCAGCTTCTCCCAGATAAGGCAGGCGGTGGCGTATCTGCCCCCCATGAGCATCGGCGTAGATTTCAGGGTCAGCCGGTTACCGGAAAACTCAAAGTGGCGGAAGAAATCCGTCCCGGCGAAGTTGGGCATCGAGCCAGCCTCGATGTGGTGGGTCACGATAGACTTCCCCTCGTCAACATCATAGGTGCCGTAGTAGGCGCGGTAGCTCTCGAAGGCCGACTTTATCTCCTCAGGCGTCCCCTTGAGCCAGTCCCCCGAGGCGAAGGGAGGTCGGTTCGCCGCCATGTGCTGGACGGACATATAGCCTTTGGTATCATACATGATGCGTCCCCGCACCTGCCTGCCCATGGGATAGAAGACCTCGCCATTATCGTAGCGGTACTCCGAGGATAATAGCTTCCAGCTACCGATGAACTGCTCTCTCGCCATAAAGCCTCCTTTGATGCCACCAGTTGCCAGACTCCCTGCCGTTTCTGGTAAATTATATACCATTAGAAGACGAGCCTGATGTCGCAAGCTCGCTACCAGTAATCAGAGGGAGAAATGATATATAAGGTATTGCTTCACTATCTCAGCTTCACGGCGGTTGAAGTTGAGACATCTTCCGTAGAGGAAGCCCTTGAGACAGCCAGACGGAACGTCCAGACAGAACCATCATCCGCGGAAATCATGTCAAATCTCGGGCGGTTCCCCGACTACGACCGGACACGTCCGGTTCTGGAAAGCAAGGACAACCACTACGACTTCATCATGTCCCGGCTCTTAAAACCCGGGATAGAAGGTGACTGGGAGCTCAGGCTGGACACTGTCCCCGCGGGGAGGAGCGTGGGGCTTTATGACCGGAGCGGCAGGATAACCATCGGGGAGTATGCCTTCGACTACCCGATTGTTGTGCTCTCCGAGCGGGGCAGAACCTGGATGACCGATTCCCAGCTTGAGACCGAGTCCTGCCTGGGTGCCGTCGAATTGGCAAGAGGAGACTGCCTGGTGAGCGGACTCGGCATTGGACTCCTGCCGACGCTTATCAAACACAGAGTGGATTCCATTGACATCGTCGAGGTCAATTCTGAGCTGACCCGGCTCATCTACCCTCAGATAAAAACCGAGAAGACCCGCATCATCAATGACGACATATTTCACTACCTTGAGACTACGGATAAGAAGTATGACTTTATCCATATAGACATCTGGGGCGACATCACGGCGCCCCTTCTTGAGATAGAGAAAGTCCGCGAGAAAGCCCGGCGCTGTCTGAAGCCGGGCGGAGTCGTCTGGTGCTGGCTACAGGAGCTTTACGATAGAATCAAAAATAGCTTGCCCAAAGAGCCAGTGCATCCGGGTAAGACCGGTGTCTATGCGCCTTGCCTCATCTGCGGCAACCGTCTGAGGAGCGACTACGGCGGGCTCTGTGCTGTTTGCGCCGAGGCGATGGGAGTCTCCGAGAGATATAAAAAGTAGCGGGTTCTCCCCTTCCTTCTCAATCGGGCTTGCTCTCCAGCCACCATCTATCATAGAATATTGCGCCAGAAAGGCTGGAGAATGATTATTAAAAAGATTTCAGCAGTTTACTTTAGCCCCACGGGCACCACCGAAAAAGCTATCTCAGCTTTCGCCGAAGGCACCGGGATACCCCTTGAAAAAATTGACCTGACGACGCCAAAAGCCCGCGGGTCTTTCAGCCGCACCTTCCCTAAGGACGAGATGGTCGTGTTCGGTCTCCCTGTTTACGCCGGCCGGCTGCCGAAGAACATAGACGACTTCTTCTCCGGCCTGAAGGGGGATGCGACACCGGCGGTGGCGGCGGTGACCTATGGGAATCGCGAGTTTGACGATGCGCTGCTGGAACTACAACTGAGACTTGAGGAGCGCGGCTTTATCGTCAAGGCTGGCGTCACATTTATCGGCGAACACACCTTCAGTAGACGGATTGCCACGGGACGTCCCGATGCCAGCGACCTGGCGACAGTGGCTGGCTTCGGCAGACAAGCGGCTGAGTCTATCGCAAGAGACGGGCATAGCATATTGACGTTGAAAGGCACCTACCCTTTCGTGGCTAAAGGCTCAGACCCCGCCAATCCCTTCTACCCCAGGATTGCCACGGCCGAAAGCTGTACGCGCTGCGGTCTCTGCGCCGAGAACTGTCCCCAGGGAGTGATTGATAAAAACGATTTCAAGACCATAGACTATGCGAGATGTTTGCACTGCCTGCGCTGTGTAAAATACTGCCCCGCCAGCGCCAAAAAAGCCACCGGCGAAGAATACTTCAAACGGTTGCCCCAGTTTGAAACGAGACTTAATTCTAACCGCCAAGAGCCCGAGCTGTTTTTACCACGGTGAGCCCGTACACAACATCTGGGCTTGGTAACTAACCTTATTGGCCAAAACCTAGAACACGTTTGTCTTACTATTTGAACTCTGGAAGAGCTCGTTTCTACGGGCTGGTCCCGGGTGTATTAGTTTGAATCTCAGGTACGGTAAGGTTAAGTCCCTGCCCGGATGGAATAACCATTATCTTGATGTCTTCTCCGAGTCTATCGAGCAGAATGTACTGCAAGACTTCAGGCGTCAAAGACGCAGCTACAGCCTTATTTGCGGCAACCTGTGCATCGGTTACAATACGTATGTACTCGGCTTCACCGTTTGCCTTGGCTATACGCGCGTTTGCTTCTCCGATTGCCTGAGCTTCCGTCTGCTGGGCTTCGACCTTCACCCGCTCCAGTTTATTCTTAGCCTCAAGCACCGCCTGTTCAGCAGCCACCTTAGCCTCAATAGCTGCGATAAAGGTGTTGCTGAACTGGAAGTTAGTGATTGATACCGTCTCGATAAATATCCCACGGGCCAGGAGACGGTTCGACAAACTCTCCGTGAAAGCGGCTTTTACTTCGTCGCGCTTCAGAATGAGGTCTTCCGCAATGTATTTGGCCGTGATTTGTTTGACGGTTTCCTGAATCGCAGGGGCGGCAATCCTGTCGATGAACGACAGCCCGAGTGACCGGTAAACCTCACCCGCCATATTCGGGTCCAGATGCCAGTTAAGAGCAATAGTGGTCTGGACATCCTGAAGGTCACGTGATGCCGAGGTTGCGTTAGCCTCAACCTTCTGCGTCTGGACTGACATCTCTACAACGGATTCGATAAAAGGGAGCTTCATCTGGAGACCTTCATCCAGAATTTTGCCGGTGACAGCGCTGAAACGGATGACTACGCCACGATGCCCGGCGGGAATGGTGGCAAAACAATCAAGGAGCAGGCCACCGGCGATCAAACCAACTCCAATGAGGCTGGCCAATAGCCCAAAAAGACGGGTCTGGGGAACACCTTGATTCCCCTTGTTCGTCTGCCAGATGAATACCCCGGCAATGAAGACGATGATACCCACGACAAATACCGTAACCATTTCGCCTCCCCATCAAAATAGTAAGTGAACGGTCAATTATCAAAAGAACTCCTCTAGATTACCAGAAGACGATTGGATTTGTCCAGTAGAGCACAGCTGGGCCTATGTGCTGTGCAATGTTTCGTTGCCTTTGCAAGTAAAAACCGTCCTCGGTGCTAAGAGCCCCGGAGAGGAATGCCTCAAGGGGTGCCCAATTTGAAGTGAGACTCAATTCCAGCTGCTGTAAACACACACCTTGGACTGGCACTATCGCTAACCAGATTACCGCAGGCTGGTTTATTTTTAGCGAACTCATCAGCGGCATTAAACTGCCATAACCCTATGGTATAATCACACAATATCTCCAGGCACAGGACTCGTTATCCGGGGATAAGCCGGAAGAAAAAGCGGTGAGAGCGTGAGCACCGGAGAACACGGGAATTCGCCTTTAGCTGGGAACAAAACAGGGGGCCTTTTCTACGGCTATGTCGTGATTGCAGCGTCACTGGTTATCATGACGCTATCGTCCGGTGCCAACTATAGCTTCGGCGTCTTTTTCAAGTCATTTCTGACCGAGTTCGGCTGGAACCGGGCAACGACCTCCGCCGCCTTCTCTATCGGCATGTTCCTCCACGGGCCCTTCGGCGTCTTCTTTGGCAGAATGAATGACCGCTTCGGCCCCCGACTGGTGAACATAATCAGCGCCCTTTTCTTGGGCGGCGGTTTTCTGCTCATGTCCCAGATAAAAGAGGTCTGGCAGTTCTATCTGGTCTACGGCCTCGTGGTATCGTTCGGGGTAAGCTCGGGTGTTTCTCTCACCACCACACCCTCCCGCTGGTTTTTGGGCAGGCGGGGGCTCATGACCGGGATTGTCCACGCCGGGGTCGGACTGGGCACCATAATAATGCCATCCCTGGCTAACTGGCTTATCTCCGCTTATAACTGGCGCATCTCATACATCACGATAGGGGCGGGCATCCTCGTAATTGCTCTACTCGCCGCCCAGTTCCTGAGACGCGACCCGGCTCAGATGGGCTTAAAACCCTACGGAGTAAGCCGACCCAGCGCCAGGGGCTTGAACCCGAATGTAAGCGAACTATCCTTCAGAGAGGCAGTGCACACCCTCCAGTTCTGGTTGCTCGGGGCAATCATGCTATATCATGTCTTCTGCGTGCAGATTATCATGGTGCACGTCGTGCCTCATGCCATCGGGCAGGGTATCTCCGCTACCGGTGCAGCGAGCATCATCGCTTTTATTGGTGGGACCAGTGTAATCGGCCGGCTACTCACGGGCTCTATTTCAGACCGCATTGGCACCAAGCAGATGGTGATTATTCTGTACTTTGTCATGCCGGTCTCACTGGTCATGCTGCTCTTCGCCAAGACAGCCTGGTCTTTTTACCTTTTCGCGGTAATCTTCGGCTATGCCTACGGCGGGCAGGCGGTTTCTTGGGGACTCATGGCCGCCGAGCTTTTCGGACTCCACTCCCTCAGCCTGGTTGTTTCCGGCATAAGCTTGGTCGGAATGTTCGGCGCACTGGGCCCCGTCATCGCCGGACGCATCTTCGATGTCACCGGAAGCTACTTCTGGGGCTTCCTGCTCTGCATCGCTCTGAGCACAGCCGGACTCTTTACTACTCTCTTCTTCAAGCCGATTAACTACCACAAACGGGAAACGGTGGTTCGTTAAACAGATTGCGTACCCTTAATCGGCTCGTTAATAAGAAGCAGGGGTATTACCGCGCACAAAGAAAGAGACGCCCAGAATAGGAGCGGCAACCCAGAATCGAGAACAGCCAAGCTGTTTCCCAGAAGCGGAGACAAGAATCCTCCCACCTGTGAAAGCGTAAAGGCTAAGCCCAGAGCCGTCCCGGAATATTCTGAACCTACCCCTTCTATTTGCTGAGCCAGAGTTACGGAAACCGCCATAAAGGCATCCATAAAGACTCCGGTAGCCAGCACCAGAACCCAGACAAGAGTGTCATTCACTATCGGGACAAGACCGATGCCAAATATGGTCATAATTGACGCCGCCAACAATATCGCTTTTCTTGAACCGATTCTATCTGACAGTAGCGAAATTGGAATGACAGACAACGCACTTACGGCATAGAAGCCAGCCAGTACGCTATCCGCCGCAACTGCTTCCCAGCCCCGTCCCCTGAGGTAGAGCGGCAGGTAGCCCGTCATTCCCATGATACAGCCCATGCGAAACATCAGTGTCAACCCGATTAACCATACTGACTTTATGCGCACCAGCTTCTTGATTGCTCCAAGAATCGGAACCGTAACCGGTCGACTTTTGCTATCGCTTGGCGTTCTCAGTGAGAGTAACCAGAGTGCACCCAGCGCAATAGAAGCAGCGCCGTACAAAAACAATACCCTTCTCCAGCCGCCAAGCAACGGTGAGAGTATTGCGGCACTAAGCATAGAGCCTAACATCAGCCCCACCCCCATGCCCATTGAGACAACGCCGTTGGCGGTCCCCAGGTTAGAACCCCGAAAATATAGGCTGGTCGCCTTGTGCACGTTGATTGGTAAAATCCCCCTGAGGATGCCAAAGGCAAAGACGGTTAAAGCAAGGCTCACGAAGTCAACCGACATTCCTCTTGAAGCCCCAACGAATCCACCGAGGAGACAGACCAGGCCAAGTACAAGTCTGACTCCCAGCTTGTCGCCAAGAACGCCGGCAATCAGTGAGACAAACACACCGGCAAGACCAACCATACCCCACACCACCCCTATCTGCGCCAGACTCAGGTGCAGGTCATTAGAAATCTCCCTGAAGAGAACCGGCATGCAAGAAAAAGGCATGGCGGCGGCAAACGTCATCGTTGCCGTTGCCAGACTTAGCAGATACCACTTGTTGGTTGAATCGCTGCTTGTTGACATCAAAATGATTATTAACTCAGGAACTAATCCCGGCGTACCCTGGCGCAAGCTACGCTATTATAATAGCTTACAACTTCTGATAACAAGGCTAGGCGCGAAATAATCTGTGGCTTCAATATCAATCAGCTAATTTTGTGACATGAAATCAGAATTGCGATACAATATGACTGTGCAGGAGTCCCCAAATATTTTTATTTTTGGGAAGGGCGCGAAAAGTCGCCCGGTATCCCGAGGATAGCCCACTGTGCTGCCGACAGCTTACAAGCAATCGGCTCTCCCGTAGGTCAGGTGAAAAATCTGAGCCAGGGCAAACGACTGGCATTATCAAAGTAATAATAAGATTGGACAGCGGTCTTCAGTACCTATGAAAAGTCTTTTGAGATTGATGGTCTTTGCTCGGCGCTACTGGCGAAGGTTGATACTCGCTTTTACCTTTCTTCTACTAAGCACTGTCTTCAGCTTGGCGGTGCCTCAGGTGCTCAGACAGGCAATTGATGCCGCGGTCAGTCATGGGACGAAGCGCTTGATTACCCTAGTAGCTCTGGCGGCGGTCGCCGCGAGTGCCTTAAGGGGTCTAACCGCCTATGGCTACAGTTACCTGAGCGAGATTGTTGCCCAGAGAACCGCCTATGACATCCGTAACGCTGTCTATGACCACCTGCAGCGTCTGAGCTTTGCCTACTATGACCGAACCGAGACGGGGCAACTCATGTCACGCGCTACCGCCGATGTCGAGGTAATCCGCATGTTCGTTGGCAGAGGACTGCTACGGATGGGCTACACTGTTCTCCTTGTGCTCGGGGTAACCGGTATTCTTCTGGCAATGGACTGGAGGCTGGCGCTGCTGAGCCTTAGCTTCATCCCACCCATCGGCGTCCGGGCTGTCTATGCCGCCCGCCGCCTGCGCCCCCTCTGGCTCAAAATTCACGAACTGCTGGGGGTGCTGGGCACCACCCTGGAGGAGAACCTTAGCGGGGTCAGGGTAGTTAAGGCCTTCTCGCGCCAGAAAGAAGAATCTGAGAAGTTCTTCACTCAGGCAAAACGGCTGTACGACGAGGAAATCGAGGCCGACCGCCAGATGGCTTTCAATATACCGCTCATGTCATTTCTAATCAGCCTGCCCACGGCGGTCATACTCTGGTACGGGGGCAGGCAGGTAATTTCCGGAAATCTGACCATCGGCGGACTGACCCAGTTCATTTTTTATCTGGGCATGATGGCACTCTCGATAAGACGTCTCGGCTTCGTGACCAACCTTACCTCCCGTGCCGCCTCCGCCGGACACCGAATCATGGAGGTGCTGGATGCCAGCTCGCCGGTTAAGGAAAAACCCGGCGCTACTCAGCTTAAAGACGTAAAAGGAGAAGTCGCCTTTAATGATGTCAGCTTTGACTACGACTCAATTGCCCCGGTTTTAAAAAATATCAGCTTTAAGGTTCAGCCCGGGGAACTGGTGGCACTGGTGGGGGCTTCGGGCAGCGGCAAAAGCACCATCGTTAATCTCATCCCCCGCTTCTATGATGTCAGCCGTGGTAGCATCACCATCGACGGTAAGGACATCAGGGATATTACCCTGGATTCACTGCACCGGAGTGTTGGCATCGTGCTCCAGGACACCTTCCTTTTCTCCGCTACAATTCGGGACAATATCGCCTACGGGGCAACCGATGCCAGCCTGGATGAGATTATCGCCGCCGCCAAGGCCAGCCACCTCCACGATTTTATCGCCAGCTTACCCCGGGGCTATGATACCTGGGTGGGAGAACGGGGCATCACCCTTTCCGGCGGCGAAAAACAGCGACTGGCAATAGCCCGCACCCTGCTGGTGAACCCCAGGATTCTCATTTTGGACGACTCAACTTCAAGTGTGGACGCCGAGACTGAGCACTCAATCCGGCAGGCACTCCGCCGGCTGGTCACCGGAAGAACAACCTTTATCATTACCCACCGTCTCACCCTTATCCGGAGCGCCGACCTCATCTTAGTGATGGATGGCGGAAGAATAGTCGAGCAAGGGAAACATGATGCGCTTATGGCGAAAAATGGTCTTTATAGGGAAATCTATGAGAAACAGCTCTCATGATTTAAGACAGGTAGATGCCAGAAGAGTGACTCTTAGGGAGGACTCAGAGCGTCATGGCTCAACTGAATAGCGTTCTTGAAAATGAAGATAGTGCCCTGGGCAGGGTGCGCAACCTCGAAGTGATGCGTCGGTTGCCCCGATACATCGCTAGAGTTAAATGGCTCTTCACTCTCGGCATCGCCGGTATGGTGCTGGGCATCGTGGCATCCCTTGCCCCACCCTATCTCGTTGCCCTGGCCGTTGACCACTTCATCCAGAGCCGGGATACTGAGGGGCTTAACCTCATTCTGGCTCTCTTCGTCGGGGCGGCGGTTCTCACCTGGGCGGGGCAATACCTTGAGACGAGATGTCTCAACTTCGCCGGGGATGCCATCCTCTTGAACTTGAGGGCAGAGATGTTCGACCATTTACAGAAGCTGTCGCTGGGCTTTTTTGACCGCACCCGGGTGGGCAGGATTATGTCCCGGGTACAGAGCGACGTAGAACAGCTTCAGGAACTGGTCACCGGCGGCTTTCTTACTATTTTCGTGAGCGCCCTCACCATTATTGTCATCGCCGTCATCATGGTTATCATGAACGCCCGGCTAGCCCTGCTCCCCCTGACCGTGGTGCCGGCGCTGGGCATCGCCATCTTCCTCTGGCAGAGACAGGCACAGCCGGCTTTTGTCCGGGTGAGAGACGCCATAGCTGCAGTCAACACCCTCCTCCAGGAGGGCATCTCCGGGGTACGGGTTACGCAAAGCCTGTCACGGGAAAGGGTCAACCTTGCCCAGTTTGATAGCGTGAACAGGACCCACTTTAACGCCAATGTTGAAGCCGCCAAAATGAGCAACATCATGGTACCTCTGGAAGATATAGTTTCCGCCGCGGCGATGGGGCTGGTCATCATCTTCGGTGGTTTTCAGGTGCTCTCGGGACAGATTGGCATCGGGGTTCTCCTCGCCTTTCTCCTCTATATACAGCGTTTCTTCGGCCCGATACAGGAATTCGTCATGGAGTATGCCGAGCTCCAGCGTTCTCTGGTTGCCGGGGCGCGTATCTTTGAGCTGCTGGACATCGAGCCAGAGATAAAAGACGCCGCCAACGCCGTCGCACTGCCCCCGGTGAAGGGAGAAATCATTTTTGACCAGGTAAGCTTCGGCTACCATCCGGGGATGGAAGTACTGCACAACATAAACCTCAAAATTGCAGCGGGGGAGAATGTGGCAATCGTGGGACGCACCGGTGCCGGCAAGAGCAGCCTGGTGAACCTGATTGCCCGTTTCTACGAGGTAAGCCGGGGCAAAATAACCATTGACGGCTATGATATAAGCACCGTCACCCAAGAGTCCCTGCGCCGCCAGATGGGGATTGTACCCCAGGACCCGTTCCTCTTTTCCGGGACCATCGCGGCAAACATCCGCTACGGACAGGTCAAGGCAAGCCAGGATGAGGTTATCCGGGCGGCAAAAGCCGCCGGCGCCCATGACTTCGTGAGCCGGCTCAAGTCCGGTTATAATACCCCGGTCGGCGAGAGGGGCGGTAATCTGAGCGCCGGGGAGCGCCAGCTTATCTGCCTTGCCCGAGCCATTCTGGCGAATCCCCCCATTCTGATACTGGATGAGGCAACCTCCAATGTCGATACCCGCACCGAGCGCCTGATGCGTGAGTCGATAAGCCGCCAGGCAAGGGGGAGGACTTGCCTCACCATCGCCCACCGCCTTTCCACGGTGGTTAACGCTGACCGCATCATCGTTCTTGAGCGGGGAGAAATCGCCGAGATGGGAACACACCGTGAGCTTATGGCAAGACACGGGTTGTACTACCAGATGTATGAGGTGCTGATGCAGCCCGGCGAGGTTGGTTAAACATCTCAGCCCTAATGCTGGCTAGACAAGAGGTAGTTAGTTATTATTTCGTAATGACTAATAACTTACCTTCCATTAAGATGATAGAATAACTCGTCAAATAACAGTTAGGAGAGTACTGCCATGAAAATTGCTGTCCTGGATGACTACCAACAGGTTGCCCTCAAGTTAGCCGACTGGAGTGTGCTTCCCGCAAATACGCGGGTCTTAGCTTTTGATGACCATTTAGCAAACCCCGATGCCGTCAAAGAAAGACTCAACTCTTTTAAGGTTGTGGTAGCCATGAGGGAGCGAACTCCTTTCCCCCGGGAGCTTCTGGAATCCCTCCCCGCCCTCCAACTACTGGTCACCACCGGAATGCGTAATGCTTCAATAGATACGGTTGCAGCGACAGATTTGGGAATTATGGTCTGTGGGACACGCAGCGGGGGACCTTCTACCGCTGAGTTAGCCTGGGGTCTCATCCTGGCGCTCCTTCGCCATATACCTCAGGAGTATGAGTCCATCCGGCAGGGGCTCTGGCAAACCACCCTGGGCACAGACCTGGTGGGGAAAACCCTTGGCCTTCTCGGATTGGGTAACCTTGGTTCTCACATGGCAATTATTGGCAATGCATTCGGAATGTCAGTCCTTGCCTGGAGCCAGAACCTGACGGCAGAGCGAGCCAGCAAATTCGGCGCCGCCCTAGTCGCCAAAGACAACCTGTTTGCCCAGTCAGATGTCCTTTCCATACACCTGCAACTGAGCGACCGTAGCCGAGGGCTGGCGGGGGCACGCGAACTCGCTCTGATGAAACCCTCGGCTTATCTGATAAATACGTCTCGCGGCCCGATTGTTGATGAGACTGCCCTGCTCAAAACACTCGAAGCCCACAAAATCGCCGGGGCAGGGTTAGATGTTTATGATGAGGAGCCGCTGCCCTCAGGGCATCCTCTCATGAAACTTGACAACGTTGTCATGACGCCGCACCTGGGCTACGTAACTAGAGAAACATACCAAAGGTTCTACCCCGACGCCGTCGAAGACATAATGGCCTACCTGAGTGGAAAGCCAACGAGAGTGCTGAACCCCGACGTGCTTGGAAAGAACCGGGGCGTCAAAGGTAACCGGGTATAAGCCTCACCGTGTGAATCATGTACATAACGTTATAGGGTTAAGAGCAAGCTTTCTCCCTCAGCCATTGACAGAACAATAGCTTGCATTATCTCTTCAGGTACCACTTGAGGCAAATGTTGGGTGACATGTAAATGAACTTCTACGCCTTTAGCTTCTTCAGCAGGAAAGCTACACCTTTCCCAAAGTCTCTCGCACTGTTCATACCCTCTTCATCCTTGAGCACATCACCTTTCTCGCGGCCAAAAGCTGTCGACATGACACCAGGAATGAAGAAGCGCTGTCCGCTAAACCAGAGAAGCATTTGTGCGTAAGTCAGACTTGCTGCCGAGCGGCGTGTGACCACTAGCGGCCCGCCAACCTTCCCGGCAAACACCCGTCCATTCTGGGTAGAAATATACCCACTTCGTTCGAGGAATGCCCTCGTAAGAGCGGTGGAGCCCTGAAAGTAAACGGGCGAGCCGATAATGATGGCGTCCGCATCCTTCATTTTTTGATAGATTGGCATAAGGTCATCATCAATCGGACATTTTTCGGTCCTACGACAGGCCATACAGGCGTTGCAGGGACGGATATCTTTATCTGCCAAACTGACCATTTCAGTCTCAATGCCTTCATCGTTGATAGCCTTAAGGGCTTGCTGGACGTACTGTTCTGTGTTTCCGCCTTTTCTCGGACTGCCGGCTATACCCAGTGCTTGCATGAATTATCCTCCTCTTATTCGGTGAACTTCTCGTAACACACGATTTCCTCGAGTGACTTCCTCGGTCTCGCCGCCGTTTCTCCCGACGGATAAACCACTGGCATTACAGTAACCACTTTATATTTGCTTAGTATACCCCATATTTGTTTAGCCAGTCAGTATTGTTCCATGACAGGTTTTTGTGCTATTCTATGCGCCATTATGGGCTTAAATATCCGGTGGAAACTGGATTGTCTTTTAAAGCGAGTTTAAAAGGTGGTAGTCATAGCCAAACGCGCGGAAAAGAAGTCGCTTAATATTTTCTACGGCTGGTGGATAGTGGCTGCGGCGACTGCCGGGCAGGTGATTGCCGGCGGGGTCAGCCACTACGGTTTAAGCGCTTTCTTTCAACCCCTTCTGGATGCGCTTAAATGCGACCGGGCTACACTGTCCGGCGCCTTTTCGCTCAAAAATCTTGAGAGTGGCCTCCTCGGCCCCATTGATGGCTTCCTGGTGGACAGGTTCGGCCCCAGGAAGATTGTGGCTGTCGGGGCGTTCATGGCGGGGCTGGGGTTCTTCGCTATGAGCTTTATTAATTCACTTATTCAGTTTTACGGTGTTATTGCCATTATGGCGTGCGGCCTGGGGCTTGCTTTCAATGTCGCCATGCAGACGGCTGTCGCCAACTGGTTCCGCAGAAAACGCGGGCTTACCATCGGCATCTTCCAGTCAGGAATGGCCGCGGCGGTGGTGGCAGTCCCGCTTATCAGCATAACTATCATTCAACGGGGCTTCCGGTTTGCGGCGCTGGCAATCGCTATCTTCATCTGGGTAGTCACCATCCCAATCGTCATAATATTAAGGGACAGCCCGGAGCCGTACGGACTGCTCCCCGACGGGGATAATGCTAAGGTCAAGACAAATAACGCCATATCAAAAGAAGAAGGCGGATTTACGGTCAAAGAAGCGCTGGCCACCCCTGCCTTCTGGATACTCTCAATCGCTTTTTCCCTGCGCCTTATGGTTACCGTGGCGCTTACCACGCATTTACTCCCCTATCTTGTTGACATTGGCTTCAACCAGGCAACCGCTGCCGTGGGTCTCGGCTCGGTTGCCGCTGTCAGTTGCCTGGGACGGCTGGGTTTCGGCTGGCTCGGCGACCGAATTTCTAAAAAATACGTGATTGCGGGCTTAATGGGGTCGCTTATCCTATCCCTTCTTTTTCTGACCCAGATAAAGAATGTCCTGCAGATGTTTCTTTTTATCGGGCTGTATGCCCCCTCTTATGGCGGGCTTGCCGTGCTCATGCAGTCAATCCGGGCGGAGTATTTCGGACGCAAGGCTTACGGCAGCATCATGGGCTACATGAACCTCGTGAGCTTTCTTGGGACTTTCGTAGGTCCCATCTTTGCGGGTTGGGTCTGGGAGCGGACGGGCAGCTATAAAACGGCATTCCTCATTTTTGCCGCCACGACGCTTGTCGCCCTATTGATGATGTTCTTTGTCAGGAAACCCAAGCCAAAGACGGCATAAAAGTCAGTAACATCTGCTTAGAAATCATAAGCCGATAACTCAGGTTACCGGCTTTTCCGTTGTCATGAGGTATATTTACGACTTATCCAGAAATTTATGGTGGAGACGGGGGAGAGTTGAACTCCCCGTCCAAAGGTAGCTACCCAGAATCTGCTACAGGCTTAGCCAGCTCTTTTTTCTCGCCCCATCCGCCTCAACTCGCCGAGTCAGATAGAGCCAGCCGATACTTCTTTCATCACCCTCACCGGCGTCGGGGTGACGGCACCCCGGTTTTGCGTCGCCCGCTTCCAGCCCACCGGAGCCGGGCTAGAGCAGACGTGCTACCTGTTTGTTAACTAGGCAGCAACAAGAACAGGTT
Source organism: Chloroflexota bacterium (assembly GCA_043800335.1). Classification (GTDB taxonomy): domain Bacteria; phylum Chloroflexota; class Dehalococcoidia; order Dehalococcoidales; family JAZDNC01; genus JAZDNC01. The sequence goes on along the minus strand of JAZDNC010000020.1, from coordinate 22,949 downwards.
CAGTGTTGTTTGTTTTTCGCTACTGGTTTTGTGAGGGAAGTAGCACCTCAGCCTGCAATCCTGTGGCGCGCCACCTCTGTCGAAGCCACGCGTCCCCAGATGCATGTATTATACCTGAAAACGACTCCGTTTGGCTACCCGGGAGACAAGGGTAGAAAGACACATAAGCCCCGCTCATGGTGAGCCTTCGGCGTGGTTCCACTGAGTCACCACGAAGTGAGCTCAGTCGAACGCCTGTCGAACCATAGCGGAGGAATAGATAAAACCTTAGACTAGCTCAGGATGAGAGGCAAAAGGTAATAAAGTATCTTCTATACGATTATGTAAACCTAGCACGGCTACCGGCGCCGTTTGACCGCCCGCGCCATCTCCAGCCCGGACTCTTTCTCGGCGATAGCTTCCCGCTTATCGTAGAGCCGCTTGCCCCTGGCCAGGGCGATTTCTAGCTTGGCCAGCCCGTCCTTGAGGTAGAGCCTGAGCGGCACGATAGTAAATCCCTTCTCCTGAACCCTGCCCGTGAGCAGATTGATTTCCTTCCGGTGCATGAGGAGACGGCGGCGTCTTGTCGGTTCGTGGCTCATGTAGCTCCCCGGTGCGTAGCGGGCGATGTGGGCGCCAACCAGCCAGAGCTCGCCGCCCTCAGGCCTGACGTATGCGTCGGTCAGGTTCGCCCGTCCGTCCCTGACCGACTTTATCTCCGTGCCAGTGAGAGCAATACCTGCCTCGAAGGTCTCGCCGATGGTGTAGTTGTGATAGGCTTTGCGGTTCTGGGCAATGATTTTGATGGCCAAAGGTACACCTCGCCAGAATTATAACACACGGGAATTTGAGGCAAACTTCATATCCAAGACAGACAGAGCCATCTAGACACGAGCAAAACTATTCCTCAGTCGGAGTTTCTGCCAGGCCCCGCCCCGTCTTTATCGCCTGAAAGCCGTATTTATCACGGATGCGGTCAATCGTCTGATACAGCGCCGAAAGCCTTCGCGCCCGGTCATCCAGGAGTTCAAGCTGGATGGACTTCGTGACGAACCCCGAAACGCCAATACCGATAAGGCGGACGGGCGCTCTGTTTGCCCGGAGTGCCCGCTCCAGCATGACACGTCCACTCTCATAGATGTCCTGGTCTCTATCCGTCCCCTGTTTGAGAGTCTGGGAGCGGGTGATGGTGGTGAAGTCGGTGTAGCGGAGCTTCAAGGTAACGGTGCGTGCCATCTTCTCGTAGGCGCGCAGGTCGGCAGCGACCTTCTCGGTGAGCTGCCATAAGACCTTGTTTAGGAAGTCAAGGTCAAGGCTGTCTTCGGCAAAGGTTGTCTCCCGGCTGACTGATTTTGCCTCACCCGGCGGCTCCACCGGGCGCTCGTCGAGTGCACCCGCCAGATTCTTAAGATGGCTGCCGAAGACACCGAAACGGCTTTTAAGCAGGCTTTCAGGCATCCTTGCCAACTCACCTATCGTCCTTATCCCCAGTCCCTTCAACACAGCTTCGGTCTTCTTGCCCACGCCGGGGAGTTTACCAACCGCCAGGGGAGCCAGAAAGGCGGCGTCACCATCCGGAGCGACCTCAATGAGTCCATCAGGCTTGGCTTCTTTTGAGGCTACCTTGGCGGCGACTTTACAGCCGGCGATGCCGACGGAGAGGGGTAGACCAAGCTCCTCCCGGACGCGCCTCTTTATCTCAAGTGCCATATTGCGGATGGTGCCGTGAAGGGACTCAAATCCGGTTGCTTCAAGATAGGCTTCGTCAAGCCCGCCCGGCTCAAGGAAGGGAGAGAAGTCTGACAGTATGGTCATGAAATTTCGGGACGCCTCCTGATAGCGGGTGAAGTTGCCAGAGATGAAAATGGCATCGGGGGAGAGGTGCCTCGCCGTCTTTACGGGCATCCCGGCGCTTACTCCGAACTTACGGGCTTCATAGGAAGCAGAAGCCACCACTCCTCTCCCCTCGGGGCGCCCGCCAACAATGACGGGTTTACCCTTAAGAGCAGGGTCTAAGGCGACCTCAACCGAGACGAAGAAGGCATCCAAATCGGCATGCATCACTCGCCGCACCATCACTCACCCCGCGTAACAAAGGTCTTGATGCGCCGTTCCAGCTCAGTCCGGGGGAGCATAACATAGCGGTCACAGGTAAGGCACTTGAGACCAATATCTGCTCCTAGCCGGATGATGCGCCACTCGTAACCGCCGCAGGGGTGCTTCTTCCTGAGACGAACAATATCGCCGAGCCTGAGTTCCAGAACCATCTAGAACAGCCCCCAGACGACATGCCAGACCACGTCTGTCCAGAAGTGTATCCCTGCCGCCGCCAGGTAGCCATACTTCTTGAAGTAATAGGCGCAGAAGAGAGCGACCACCCCGTTAAGCAGAATAATCTCAAGCATAAGGGCGGGTGGGATGTGAGAGACACTCTTAAAACCGAAGAGGAGCATGAGGGCGGGGATGTGCCCCAGAGCGAAGGCTAAGGCGGAGACAACCGAAACCGTCCAGAATACCTTCTTCTCTCCTCTCCCTTTCAGAATCAGGTGCGAGATGAGCCAGACCCAGAATGGGATAAAGAACAGTCTAAAGAGTAACTCCTCGCCGATGCCGGCGCTTAGCGAGGCGAGTATCGAGGTGGGGAAGGGGGGATGAACTAGACGCCCGATGCCGTTATAGCTCGCGAAGATGATGTCGGAGATAATCAGGAAGACTCCAAGCCCGCTACCAATCAGAGCCGGCGTGAGGAACCTCTGCCTATTAGATACCCCGGCGTCCCAGATCTCGGGGAGACCAATCTTTCTAGAGAGCTTGAGACCGAACCCGCCCAGAAGACCGTAGGCTACAAGAACGATGCCTGCGTTTGCCAGAGCCAGCACCGGTTTCGGCGCCGGAAGCTCCTCCGCTGGTGGCATCAGCCCCTCAAGCGTCGGTAGATAGATACTCACCCCGGCAAGAAGGGCAAGAACGAGGACAAGCCCGATGTAGATTCTGGTTGAAACTGAAAGCCTTGCCATATTACTCCCAATCTAGCTCAGGAATGAGTTAATCTGGTCGCGCAGGCTTAGAGCCATCTTTCGGGATGCCTCGGCAAATTCATTACCCTTTCCGGCGTAGAGCACCTGTCTGGAGGAGTTGATGATAGCCCCTTTCCCCGCCGCGTTGACCCCGTACCTCACCGTCTTTTCGACATCACCGCCCTGTGCGCCCACCCCCGGAATCAAAAGCACCATATCGGGATGCCGGTCGCGGATGAGCTTCAGTTCCTCCGGGTAGGTCGCCCCCACCACCAGCCCGACATTGCCGTAGAGATTCCACTTACCCGCCTTATCCGCCACGATTTCATAAAGGGGGCGGCGGCTTCCATCCGGCGTCTCGCAGAGGAGAGACTGGAAGTCGGTGGCACCGGCATTTGAAGTGCGGCACAGAACAAAGATACCCTTCTCCCGGTATTCTATAAACGGCTCCAGGGAATCAAAGCCGAAATAGGGATTAACCGTCACCGCATCAAAACCGAGGTGCTCAAAGAGGGCGCGGGCGTAGGCTTTGGAGGTGTTACCGATGTCCGCCCGCTTGGCATCTCCGATTACCGGAATATCGGGGGGTATGGACCTGACAGTGCTCTTGAGAATGCCCATGCCCTCATCACCCATCGCCTCATAGAAGGCAAGATTAGGTTTGTAGGCGCAGACCAGGTCTGAGGTTGCGTCAATGATTTTGCGGTTGAAGTCCAGGACACTGACGCCTTCCGGCATCAGCTTCGGGTCAGGGTCAAGCCCGACGCAGAGGAGACTCTTGTTCTTTTCCATCACCGAGTTCAGCTTTTCAGCAAAGCTCATAGCGCACCCCCGAAATTTCTAGGCGAATTGATAATAGCTTTAAGCAAGAGAGAGCGTCAAGTATTTGTGGACAAGGGAGCAAGCTTCGGAAATCATTCGCCGTTGTCATTGTAATGAGTCCCTTTTCTAAAGGGGCAGGGGGATTAATAATCCCTCTCAATCTCCCTTTAGTAAAGGGAGAAGTGGTAATCCGTCCCATGTTGTCATTCCCGCGAAAGCGGGAATCCAGAGGTGGAAGGTAGAGCTGGATTGTCGGGTCAAGCCCTTCAGGGAGAACCTTCAGGGTGAACCCGACAATGACGGAAGAGACACGGACTCGCTCGCTTCGGCTCCCAGTGGCAGATGGTTTCAATGCTTAGAAAAATACCCGGTAAACTTATAGACTTCAGCCCGACAAAATAGTAAAATATAAATAACGGTAGATTGAGATGAAGTTCAACTAATGGTGGTGAATGCCGTTGACACTCAGAAGTGAGGCACTGAGCAGTTTAGTTTGGTGCCTTTAATTTTTATAAGGAGGTGTAGTATGCAGTCCAGCATCATCGGCAAGATAGAGAAAGCAAGACGCTACGCCGGAGAGCCGGAGCGGGTCAAGTTCACTGAGTTTTCGGCTCAGTTCCGTGGCGATGACAATAGCTATACGACAGGCTACAAGGACGGAAAGTGGCACTGCACCTGTGAGTTTTTCTCGAGAACAGGCACCTGTAGCCATACCATGGCAATGGAGAAGCTACTCAGTCCCATGCTCCCTGAGGATGCCATAACCGGAGTTCTCCTGAACCGATAGCCCCCTACGCCTTCTCACGGCGGAGTTGGATGGTGACAGCGTTCTCCTTGTCAATGCAGTCGAACTCCAGGACTTCGCCGCCCCAGGCGTCGGGGAATTTACCGCCGAACTGGAGCATGAGAATATAGGGAAAGAGCTGGTAGAAGAAGAACCCGCAGAGCCCGTTAGCGTCATGGGCGTCAAGCTCAATGACTTCCCCGACCTTGTGCCCCATCATACAGGTGCCTCTAGTAGACTTGATAGTGCCGATGACCCTGAAACCAACCTTAGGGTGTGGCATAGAAATCCCCCTCTAGTGCTAAGTTGTATGATAAGCGTTAATTGCGCACCGCTCATGGTGAGCCTTCGGCGTGGTTCCACTGAGTCACCACGAAGTGAGCTCAGTCGAACGCTTGTCGAACCATCGGTGCGTCCTTCGACAGGCTCAGGACGAGCGGATTTATTTCATAATAGCGCTGTTTTACGCAACTAAGTACTAGTTCTATTTCGCTTCCTTGACCCCTTTGACCAGCTCAATTATCTCGCCGACGACAAAGAGCGAGCCGGTGGCGCAGATGAGGTCGTTATCATGAGCCAGCTTGCGGGCGAGGGCTAAAGCCTCTTTCGTGTTAGCCGTGACGGCAACTTCTTTCCCGTGCTTTTTGAATTCGTTTACGATAACCTCCTGGCACATCGCCCGGGGGTGCTCAGAGTGGCTGGCGATGACCCGGTCGAAGATGGGATAGAGTTCGGCGACAATGCCAGCGATGTCCTTATCCGATGAAGAGCCGATGATAAGGATTGCCCTTTCATATTTTTCACCGCTCTCGGCAAAGTATTTCTCAATGGCTTCCCCGAGTCTTCTTGCTGAGTCCTGATTGTGCGCCCCATCCACCAGAATAATTGGCTTACGTGCCAGAATCTGGAAACGCCCGGGCCAGCTTACCTCCGCCATGCCCCTGGTGATGCTGCCACGGGTCACATGGTAGCCTTTCTCGGATAGGATCTCCAGCGCGGCGACGGCTACCGCGGCGTTAGCCACCTGATAGTAGCCGATGAGCGGGATAGCCAGGTCGTAGCTACCCAGCCTGCCCTTTACCCGGATGAACTGCCTTCCCTCCCGCCAGCCGAGGCTCTCGCTCACGACATCTCTACCCACCACGGTAAGCGGTGCCCCGAGACGAGCTGAGGTCTCCTGTAAGACCTTCATCGCCTCAGCCTTCTGGGGCGCGGTGACCAGGGGTACCCCGGGCTTGATGATGCCGGCTTTGGCGCGGGCGATTTCGGTCAAAGTATTGCCCAGCACCGCCGTGTGGTCAAAGCTGAGAGAGGTGATGACCGCCACCTCCGGGGTGATGATATTGGTAGCGTCAAGCTCGCCCCCCAGTCCCACCTCGAGCACCTGAAAATCGGCTTTCCTCTGGTGGTAATACATAAAACCCAACACGGTGAGCACCTCGAAGGTGGTAAGAGTGCCGTACTTCGCCTCGCGGTTGACCGCCGCTATTTCTGGCTTGAGCCTTTCGGTGAGCCTGATGAGTTCTGCTTCCGGGATAAGCTCCCGGTTGACCTGAATGCGCTCACGGAGCTCAATAAGATGGGGAGAGGTATAGAGCCCGGTGGTGTAGCCCGATGCTATAAGTGCGGAGGCAATCATGGCGGAGACACTGCCCTTGCCTTTGGTGCCGGCGATGTGGACTGATTTCGCGGTGAGGTGCGGGTCACCCACCCGCCTCAGGAGCTCCAGCATACGCCGCAGGTCGTAGTTCTCACGGTTATAGGCTTTGGCCGGGGTCTTCTCGTAGTCAATGAAGCTGTAGATGTAATCCAGGGTCTGCTGGTAGTTCATGGCTAGCCTCTATCGGATTTGGTGGGCAAATTATAGCACTGCGGCTAGGAATTGACTATTCAGAAGTCGAAAGTCATCGCCAGCCGAAGACGAGCGAGTCCATAAACCCTGCATCGCGGTGAAGAGACGGATTGCCACGAGGCCGAAGTCTCTCGCAATGACAGAATTTACTCCTTGCCCATCTCAAGCTGTTCGCCCTCTTTTGCAGTAATCTTCGGCGCTTTGGCAAAAGTAACGCTGGTCTGGGTCTGTTGGGGCATGTTAACCGTCCTACCGCCCAGGAGTTCTTCAACCGTGAGAATCTGTATTTTATCGTAGTCCTTATTCCAGACGGGGGAATGGTAGTAGCCTGCCGACATGGCTTTCTGCCTCATCGGCTCTGTCGGCGGTTCAAGAGTAATCAAGACTCCGATGGCTTCATCTGCCGAAACATCTGCTAGTTCCCTGACGGTGGCAACGCCCACGTGCCCGCTCTTCACCTGAACGATGACCCGCTTGGGCTTGTTGGTCGTGTCATCAATGAAGGTGATTACTCCGTCAATGCCGGCATCAGCGCCTTTTTTCTTCTCGCCGACGGGTCTGGCGCCGATGAGTCCTGTCGCCCAGAACTGGAACTGGTAGCGGTCGTTTCTGGCGAGTTCCTTTGCCCCGGACAGGTCTGCTGGCTCGCCGATGACCTCTGCCTTGATGCCGAAGCTGTCTCTGAGGCGGTTGCGCATCAGGTTTATGGCAAGGTGGGTGACGTCAATGCCGAGCCATTTGCGGTTTAGCTTCTGGGCGGCAACCACCGCCGTCCCGCACCCGCAGAACGGGTCTAAGACAATATCACCTTCATTAGAACTGGCGGAAATAATACGTTCAAGGAGACCAAGGGGTTTTTGCGTCTGGAATCCCATCCTCTCTTCTTCAGACTCCAGCCACCTCACATCTTCATCAACACCTTCAGGGCTTCCAAAGAGCATACCTTCTGAGTAAGGCACATAAGCCCATATGTCCTGAGCTAGAACGCCGTCGTCATCTTGTAGATATTGCTTATAGCGCGGCAATCCTTTCATATCTCTTGGATAGATGACCAACCCTTTAGAGTCCAATACATCAAGCATCTCTTGCGGGGTCAGAGATTTACTCTCTTGTCCTTCAAGAAGCTTTGCCGAAATTGCCCAATGGCGTCCGCGTGACGTAGGGTCGTATCCCTTCCACGGCTTCCCACTGTCACCGTGTCTTATCCCGCTCCCGGTAAGCTCATTAACACGGTATCGTCCTTTCTCGTCATTATTTGAAAACATCTCTTCCACGTACTTTTGAAAATGTGCCCTGCGAGGGGGATGGACAGTTGTTTTGGCAGATTTGGAGTAAAACAGAATGGTGTCATGAATCGGACCGTATTGTCGGCTAAGTTTATTGTGTGCTTTACTTCTTCTCCACACAATTTCGTTCCTGAAATTCCCCGGACTGAAAATCTGGTCTAACACTATTTTCAGGTAGTGGCTTGCCGCCGGGTCGCAGTGGAGATAGAGTGAGCCGGTGGGCTTCAGGACGCGGTGAAGCTCTATCAGTCTTGCCGTCATCATCACCAGATACGCCATGACATCGTTCTGCCCTAGAGACTCATAGAGGGCATATATCAGCTTGCCGACTTTCATAGGCCCATTTTGTTGAATGTCGTGGTAGGTGTTCTGGGCGTTTTCTCCCCAGTGCCAGGTATCGGTAAAGGCTTTTATCTGGGCTTCGGACTCAACTCCACCATTTTCCTTGAAGAGAACGTTATAGTCCTTCTTGGAGTTGAAGGGCGGGTCAAGGTAGATGAGGTCAACGCATTCGTCAGGGAAATACTCTCTGTTGCGTAGGATGGTCAGGTTGTCCCCGAAGTATAATACGTTCGTTTTCATATGAACCTATCCCTTCCCCTCGTCAAATCTAGTTAAACCGGTTCATGGCGGCGTCGATACCCCGCTCAAGGATACACAGGAGAGCCTCGCTGACTCTGGGAATTATTTCGGCGATAACTGCCTTTTCCCCAGGCGTAAAGGGACTCAGAACGTAGTCAATCATGTCTGTCTCACATTTATCATCGGCATTATCCGGTCTGCCGATGCCCACCCTCACCCGGGCAAAGTCCTGGCTACCTAGCTCAGAGGTGATTGAATTTATCCCCTTGTGCCCGGCACTGCTTCCCCCCATTCTTAGCCGGATTTTGCCCAGGGGGAGGTCCATGTCATCATGGATGACGATAATGTCCTCCAGGGAAATCCCATACTTTTTGACCAGGGCTTTCACCGCTTTCCCGCTCTGGTTCATAAAGGTGTAGGGTCGGGCAAGGAGCACCGGGATGCCCGAAATCTCCCCCTGCCCCACCCTGGCGTGTGCCTGCTTACCGGTTAGCGCTATCTTGTGCTGGCGGGCGAAATAGCCGACACAGCTAAAGCCGACATTATGGCGACTTGCCGCATACTCTTTTCCCGGGTTACCCAGACCGACGATTAGCTTCATCTCCCGGCTTCCTCAAGAAGCTTGATGAAATCGGCTTCATTGAGCCGTTTGACCCCGAGTCTCTCCGCCTGGGTAAGTTTAGCGCCGGGGTCTTCCCCTACGACCACGTAGCTGGTCTTCCGGGTAACATTGTCTTTTGTCGTGCCGCCCAGGGCTTTGATTTTCTCTTCGGCTTCAGAGCGGGTAAACTGGCTCAGCTTACCGGTGAGGACAAACTCCTTGCCAGCGAAAGGCAACGCCTCTACCTTTTCCACCTTTGCCTCAAGCTTTAATCCGGCTTCAGCCAGACGGCGGATAAGCTCCTGGTTGGCTTTCTCACGGAAGAAGCTCGCCACGCTCCCCGAGATGCGGGGCCCGATGGTGGGGATAGACATAAGCTCTTCTTCCGATGCCCGAGCCAGCCGGTTGAGACTGCCGAAGTGTCCGGCTAAAAGCCCGGCTATCTCCTCCCCGACATGAAAGATACCCAGAGCGAAGATGATGTTAGCAAGGGGCCTATCCTTACTTCTTTCTATGGAGTTTATGATGTTGGAGGCGCTCTTGTCCGCCAGCCGCTCCAGCTTGAGCAAGTCCTCTTTCTTAAGATAGTAGAGGTCGGCGTAGTCCCTGACCAGTCCGGCTTCCAAAAGTCTGGCAATCAGGGACTCTCCCACCCCCTTGATGTCCATGGCGCCCCGGGAGACAAAGTGTTCCAAGCGCCTCTGGAGCTGCGCCGGGCAGGAGACGTTGGTGCAATACGAGAAGACCTCGCCCTCGGGCTTGGCGACCTCAGCCCCGCAGACGGGGCATTTCTCCGGCATAACGAATGACTTTTCATTCCCGGTGCGCAGGCTCTTCACCGGACCGACGATGTGGGGAATGACATCGCCCGCCCGCTCCACAATCACCACATCCCCCTCCCGAATGTCTTTACGTTTGATTTCGTCCTCGTTATGCAGGGTCGCCCGCTTGATGGTGACCCCGCCGATGGGCACCGGCTCCAGGACTGCCAGCGGGTTAAGACTGCCGGTGCGCCCGACATTTATCTCGATGCGGATAAGGCGGGTGTTTGCCTGGTGGGAAGGGAACTTGTAGGCGACCGCCCATCTCGGCTCGCGAGCTACCGTCCCCAGTCGCCTCTGTAGCTCAAAGGAGTTTATCTTGATGACAGTGCCGTCCGCTTCATAAGGCAGGCTCTCCCTCCTGGCGAGCCAATCCCGATAGTATTTCTGGGCTTCTTCAAGCCGGCTCACCTGCTGGTTACGAGGGTTCACCCTGAAGCCCAGTGACTTCAGGTACTCCATTGTCTCCCAGTGGTTATCAGGCACGGCTCTGCCCTCTGCCCAGCCCAGGCTATAGATGTAGATGTCAAGAGGCCGGCGGGCGGTGACTCTGGGGTCAAGCTGGCGCACCGAGCCGGCGGCGGCATTTCTGGGATTGGCGAAGATGGGAAGCCCCTCCCTGGTTCTCTCCTCGTTCAGCTTGAGGAAGCCTGCCTTGGGAAGGTAGACCTCGCCCCTCACCTCAAAGCGGGGTGGGGCGTCTGCGGGCACCGAAAGGGGCACAGCGCCGATGGTTCTGAGATTCTGGGTGATGTTCTCGCCACGGAAGCCATCGCCACGGGTCGCCCCGACAGAGAAGAGACCGTTAGCGTAGGTCAGGGCAACGGCGAGACCGTCAATCTTGTGCTCGCAGACGAAATCAAACTCTGTCCCCGGCGCCAGCTTTACAATGCGATTATACCAGTCAAGCAGTTCTTCTTCGCTGATGACATCCGCCAGCGAGAGGAGGGGCTCGCGGTGTTCCACGATGCCGAAAGCCGCTACCGGGGTAGCGCCGATGCGCTGGGTCGGCGAGTCCGGGGTAACGAGTTGAGGAAACTGGCTTTCGAGTTCATGAAGCTGGCGCATGAGCGCGTCGTACTCGGCGTCACTTATCTCGGGGCTGTCCAGCACATAATAAAGATAGTTGTGGTGGTTAATTGTCTTTCTCAGTCCCTCAATCTTCTTTTTTGCTTCAGCCAAGTCCATAAGCCAGCCTCTTCAGCAATAAGCCCTCCCTCTGTGTCCCCCTCATCTACTTCACGAAGGTGACGGTAATCTCCGCCTTGGAGAACTCAATATAGTCTGCCACCTTGTCCAGGTTGCTGTTGCTCGCCATGCGTAATCTTATCTGGAAATGCCCCTTGAACAGGACCTGCTGGACCTGGTAGGTCACATCTATCTTATCCGGTACCTGCGCATTGTATCTGGCGATTTCGCCGCCTGATGTCGCCATGTTGTAGTCCCCGGCGGCAATCGCTCTAGCACCGTAAGCCACCGGCTCGACGTGGAGGAACGGAGGGGTGAACCAGGGGTTACCCACCGTTTGCTTCGCGGTGAGGGTCAAAATCGCCTCTTTTATCTCCAGCCCCTGGAGCTGGGCGAGGTCAAAACTTAGGTATGTCCTCACCCCGGCGTCATTGGCGCTGTCGCCAACTATAAAAGTGGAACTGAGTGCGCCGTTGGAGTCAACTGAGCCACTCTCGGCGGTGACTGCCGTAAGTGTAACCGTGTTCGCCGGGTTCTGGACGGTGATGACCACGCTCCCCGGCGTGACCCCACCCTTGCCGTCATCAACGGTCACCTTGATGGTATAGATGCCATCGGCATCAGGCGCTTTCCAGGTGATGGCTGCACCGACCCCGGTTATCTCACCGCCCGTCGCCTCCCACTTATAGCTAAGGACATCCTTGTCCTGGTCGGTGGCGGTACAACTCACGTTTGAGGTCTCACCACGTTTCAAGGTAGCCGGGTTGGCGTTTACCGCGCTCACAACAGGCGCGTGATTATCGCTGACGGTTACGGTCAGATTCTGTTTAGTACTCGCCCCTCTGTCATCTGATACAGTCGCGGTCAGGGTGAAATCCCCTTTAAATTCGGGGGCTTTCCAGTTGGTCCGGTTCTGCGGACTCTCGGTGACGCTGAAGACCCCACCTGAGGCTGACCAGGCAAAGGTCAGCTTATCACCGTCAGGGTCACTCGCATCACAGATGAGCAGAATCTCTTCACCGGGGGTGAGAGCAGTCTTGGGCAAATTGACGCTCGTGATTACGGGTGCCCGGTTACCCGTAGCCGTCGGCGTGGTCACCCCGGGCTGGGTCGTCGCTGGTTGAGTAGTTTTGCCGGTCGGCGTCTCCGTCGTACCCCCTCCTCCGCCGCACCCCGCAAGAAAACTGGCTACCAGAAGCAAAGCACAGACCAGGGACAAGAGTTTAATCGCGCCCGTTCTCATTCTCATGGTCTTCTCCCCTGGAATATTACTCACGCTAATGTGGATAGCTCTATACTATTACGTCTGAGAGATTTGCGCAAGATATTCAAAAGACACCCCTTTGTTCGTCTCGGTTAGTGAAACAGCAAGATTGAAAGTCCCTCTCTATAAGTCCTACCGACATCATAGTTTCCGTGTATAATATCATCCTTTAGAAGGGAGCGATATGGCTCAGGTCTACCCTTTTACCGGAATAAGATACAATCCCGCGGTGGTCGGCGACCCCTCATCTGTCATCTGCCCACCTTATGATGTTATAAGTCCGGCTTTTCAGCGAGAGCTTTATGAGCGAAATAAATACAACTTCGTCCGCATTGAGCATGGCCGCCAGCTTTCCCGGGACACCGGGCGGGCTAATAAATACACCCGCTCACTGGCAACCTTGAGAAGCTGGCTCAAGCAAGGGGTTCTTGAGAGTGCGCCCCATCCGGCAATATACCTGCACGACCACCACTTCACCCTCCAGGGAAAGTCATACCGGAGAAGGGGCATTGTGGTCGCCCTTGCACTCTCGGAGTGGGACAGAGGAATTGTGCGTCCCCACGAGGGCACGCTGGCAAATCCCAAATCTGACCGTTTAACGCTCCTCAGGACGCTAAGGGCTAACACCAGCCCGATTCTGGCTCTCTTCACCGGCACTGCCAGCCTCAGCCAGATGCTTGAAGAGGCGACCAAGAAGCCACCCCTCCTCAGCTCCGAATTGCTTAACGGAGAAAGGCACGACATCTGGGCGATTGAGGACGAGGGGAAAATAGCCGGCATCGCCGGGAGCCTGGCGCCCCAGCCAATCTACATCGCCGATGGTCACCACCGCTACGAGAGCGCTCTCGCCTTCCGGCGTGAGACGAGAGCGCATTCTGATGTCACCGGAAAAGAGCCTTTCGATTCGGTCATGGCGACACTGACCGACTTCGCCGACCCGGGACTGATTGTCCTCTCCCCCCACCGGCTACTCAGCGGTTTATCTCAATCTAAGCTTTCCGGGCTAGCCGCCGGAATTCACGACCTCTTTGCGGTGGAAGCCATGCCCTTGAGCCTGCCCGGTTTCTGGCAGCGTGTTGACGGTGCGCTCACTGACTCTGAGTCAGGCCGGCTTGCCGTGTTTGGGCTGGACAGAGACAGGCTCTGGCTACTCCGATGCCGTGACGCTAAGCCTATCCACTCCCTGATGCCCTCCGGTCACTCTGAGATATATCAGCGTTTAGATGTCAGCCTGATTGAGCACATTATACTGGAGGGACTTCTGGGTCTTGCCGATGAAGCCAATCTCAGCTACAGCTATGACCGGGAAGATGCGATAGATAGAGTGAGACACGGCCAGTGCCAGCTGGCACTTCTCCTCAGCCCGGTGATGAGCACGCTAATCAAAGCGGTCGCCGATGCCGGCGACCGCCTGCCGCGTAAGTCAACCTATTTTTATCCCAAAGCACCCGCCGGACTTATCTTCCGGCTCATCTAGATAGTTACAGCTTGACCTGCCTGGCGGTGTAGATATCGGGCACCCCCTGAATTTGGTTCAGCTGCACCTCGCTGAGCGGTTCGTCCAGGGCTAAGACCATCATCGCCTGTCCCCGCTTCTTGAGACGCCCCACATACATGGCGGAGATGTTGACATCGCTGTCGCCGCAGACCTTGCTCACCGCGCTGATAAGACCGGGGCGGTCGAGGTGGTCGGCGAAGAGGAAATAGCCGTCCGCCGGCGCGAAGTCAAGCCAGTAGTTATTCAACTGGACAATGTGCGGCTCTTTGTTGAGGATGGTTCCGGCGACGGTGGTGGTACCGGCACTGGTCAGAATCTCCACCTTTATCAGACTGGCGTAGTTCTGACAGCTTACCTCTTTCTCCTCAACCACAGTCAGCCCGCGCTGGGTAGCGATGAGGTTGGCGTTGACCAGATTGACCGGTGACTCACTTACCTCTTCCAGCAGACCGCCCAGCACTGCCGCTTTGAGGGCTTTACTGTCATAGTTGGCAATCTCACCCTCATATCTTACCTTGATGTTCTTCAGCTGTCCCTGTGCCAGATGATAGGCGAGCTTGCCCACCTTGGTAGCGACCTTGCCGAAGGGCGCCAGGGTGCTCATCGCCTCGGGGGCGATGAAGGGAGCATTTATGGCGTAGCGGGGCTGTTCCCCCTTGATGATTGCCACGAACTGCTCCGCCACGTCCCTTGCTGCCGTGACCTGGGCTTCGTGGGTGGAGGCACCGAGATGGGGGGTGACAACGGCGTTATCCAGACCGAAGAGGGGACTACCCGGCGGTGGCTCGGTGGGGAAGACGTCCACCGCGGCACCGGCGAGCTTCTTTTCCTTGAGTGCCTTGGCCAGGAGCTCCTCGTCAATCAGCCCGCCGCGGGCACAGTTGATGATACGGGCGGTCGGCTTCATCATGGCTAACTGTTTTTCCCCGATTAGACCGCGGGTGTCTTTGTTGAGGGGGACGTGAAGTGTAACGAAGTCCGATGACTTGAGCAGTTCTTCCAGTGGCACAATATCCACCTGGATATTTTTGGCGTACTCGGCGGAGACAAAGGGGTCGTAGCCCAGAAGCCTCATGTCGAAAGCGCGGGCGCGCCGGGCGACCTCGGCACCGACGTTACCCAGCCCGATAATGCCCAGGGTCTTGCCCCGGAGTTCGTTGCCGGTGAACTCGTTCCGCCGCCACTCTCCCTTTTTGAGCGAGGTGTTAGCCTGGGGGATATTGCGCGCCAGCGACAGCATCAGCCCCATGGTGTGCTCGGCGGCAGAGATGGTGTTCCCGGTGGGCGAGTAGACAACGATAATACCCCGCCTGGTGGCGGCTTCCACATCAATATTGTCCACGCCGACCCCCGCCCTGCCGATAGCTTGGAGCTTTTTCCCGGCTTCAATGACCTTCGCCGTGACCTGTGTGGCGCTGCGTACCATAAGCCCCTCGTAATCGCCGATGATACCCATCAGCTCATCCGGCTTAAGCCCCGTCTTGACATCAACCTGGGCCAAGCCCTTGAGGAGAGCAAGCCCCTCCCCGGAAATCTGGTCAGCGACCAAAATCTTCATTCTACCCTCCATACAGGTAGCTTACTTTGCCTTAACGAAACCTGCCTCGGGCAGTACGTCGGCCAGTGAGTCAATGACCTCTTTGATATCGGCTAAGCTCACCAGCCCCATGTGCCCGATGCGGAAGATTTTCCCTTCCAGTTTACCCTGTCCGCCCGCCACCACCACGTCATGCTTCTCGCGGAGGAGCTTTCTGAGCTTGGCGATGTCAACCCCTATAGGCCCGACCACGGCAGTCACCGTGTTCGAGGCAAAGCGCTCGTCTGCCACCAGTGCCAAGCCCAGGGATTTCACGCCGTCTCTGGTAGCTTTACCGATTCTGGCGTGACGGGCAAAGATATTGGCTAGTCCTTCTTTGAGCAGCATCTTGAGCCCCACGTCCATGCCGAAAAACACCGAGACCGCCGGTGTCCAGGGGGTCTGTCCCCTGGCTGCGATGTCCTTCGCCCGGGTGAAGTCCCAGTAGAAACGGGGCATCTTGGCTTTGGCAATAGCTTCCCAGCCAGTGGGGCTGACGCTTACCATGGACACGCCGGGGGATGCCATCCAGCCCTTCTGCGAGCCAGCGACAGCCACATCAATCTTCAGCTCATCAACCGGCAGGTCCAAAGAGCCCAGTCCGGAGATGCCATCGACCACGAGGAGCTTGCCAAACCCCTTGACTACCGGGGCGATGTCCCGCATCGGGTTGGTCACCCCGGTCGAGGTCTCGTTATGGGTGATGAAGACGGCTTTAACCGCGGGATTGGCATCAAGGGCTTTACGGATGGCGTCGGGGTCGGCGGCTTTCCCCCACTCAACGGCGAGGGGAACTACGTCGCCGCCGAAGGCTTTGATGATGGAGACAAACCGGTCGCCGAAGGCACCGATGGAGACGACCAGAACTTTATCTCCCGGGGAGAGGGTGTTGACCACGACGGCTTCCATCCCGCCGGTGCCGGAGCCAGTGAGCACAATCATGTCGTTTCGGGTCTGGAAGAGGGTCTTCAGGTTTGCGGTCACCGTTTGCAGGCACGCCTGAAACTCGGGTCCGCGGTGGTCTACCATGGGTTGCGCCTGAGCCTGAAGAATCTCAGGTGGCAGCGGGGTCGGTCCAGGGGTACGAAGGTTGGTCATTTCTGTTCTCCTTTTCTAGTCTCGCCAGCTACTATTTTAACGAAGCGGCGCTTACCCGCTTTAATTATACTGCCGGTTTTGATTTTCCAGTAAGGCTCAATAACGGTGTTGCCATCCACATCAACGGCACCCTGCTCAATGAGACGGTTTGCCTCACTCCGACTCTTGGCAAAGTCTAGCTCAACCAACAGAAGAGGCATCGATACTAAATACCACTCTGATTCCCGACCGCTGTGGGTTGTTTTGCCCGCTTTAACGACAGGTTCTCCTGCGACTGAAACAACAGGAGTGCCAAAAGCCTCTGCTGAAGGTATTCCCTCAGGTCTAAGTATCTGGGCTTTAGTTCTTTCAAGTAATGCCGCGGTGAGCTGGCACTCGCTTACCGTCTCCGGCGCCTCCCTTTTCTGGAAGACGCGGACGAAGTGCGATTCGGCGTCAGCCGCCGCCTTGGTATCATAAAGCTGGGTGATAATCTCCCTAGCCAGACGCTTCTTGAGCTCCATGGGGTTCACTTTGCCCGAGCTGAGACCGTCCCGGAAGCCGGCTAGCTCCCCAGCCGGGACATCGGTCAGAAGCTCAAAGTACTGGAGGATAAGACTATCGGCGATTGACATGACCTTGCCGAAGATTTCGTTGGGTGGTTCGGTCACACCGATATAGTTGCCCAGGCTCTTCGACATCTTATGGACGCCGTCGGTGCCAACGAGGAGAGGCACGGTAAAGACCTGCTGGGGAGGCTGTCTCATCATCTGCTGAAGTTCCCTGCCCACCAGGAGGTTGAATTTCTGGTCGGTGCCGCCGAACTCAACGTCGGCTTTGACGGCGACGGAGTCATAAGCCTGCAGGAGGGGATAGATAAACTCGGTGAGGGAAATGGCTCTCCCCTCGTGAAAGCGCTTCGAGAAGTCATCCCGCGCCAGCATCTGGGCGATGGTGAATCTGCCGGTGAGTCCAATCACATCCTTTAGACTGAAGTTCCCGAACCACTCGCTCTGCCAGCGGACCTCGGTCTTCTCCCTGTCCACTATCTTGAAGAACTGCTGCATGTAGGTCTCGGCGTTGGCTTTGACCTGGGCTTCGGAGAGCATGGGGCGCGTCACCGAGACCCCGCTGGGGTCGCCAATCTGTGCCGTCCAGTCGCCCACGATGAGCACCACCTGGTGTCCCAGCTCCTGAAGCTGGCGCAGCTTGCGCAGTCCCACCATGTGCCCCAGGTGAATATCGGGCGAGCTGGGGTCAAAGCCTTCTTTAAGGCGGAGCTTCCTCCCCGAGCCGAGCAGGCTCACCAGAGCCTCTTTGACGATAATCTCGGCGACAGCCCGCTCCAGAATGTAATTCAGGTCAGCCATTCAGTCCTTCCCCAGCCGGCTTAGTACACCCTGCGCCTGCTTTATGTCCTCTTTTATCTGTGACTTGAGCTCTGCGGGGTTATCAAACTTCCTGTCCGGACGCAGCCTTGAAATTATATCAACTTTTAGCTCCGAGCCATAGAGGTCTTCCCTATAGTCAAAAAGATAGACCTCAACCGCTCTCTCCCCCTTGCCGAAGGTAGGGCGCCTGCCGATATAGGTCAGAGAATTATAGCTTTTATTGCCAATGCTGGCGAGCGAGGCGTAGACCCCGTCGGGCGGCAGTGCCTGCTCAGGCTCGACCTCCAAATTGGCGGTGGGAAAACCCAGCCGCGCCCCCCTCCCGTTCCCGGCGATAACACGCCGCCTCAGGCTCAAGGGGCGTCCCAGTAGCTCGGCGACCTTTTTCATGTCGCCCTGAGCCAGCGCTTCCCGCACCAGAGTACTGCTTACTATCTCGCCCACCACCATAACCGGGGGAATGGCACTAACACTGAAGTCCATCTCCTTGCCCAGCCGGCGGAGTCTGGCGATATTGCCCTCCCTCTCCCGCCCCAGCGCAAAGTCACTGCCGACGACAAGACAGCACAGACGAAAGTTTTTCTGGAGCATAGAGAGGAAAGAGCGCGCCGTCATACCAGCTACTTCTTTAGTGAAAGGCAGGACAATTACCTCGTCTACACCCTCGTCTTTAATGAGGGCTACCCTCTCCTTAAGGCTGGTAAGGTGAGGTAACGAGGTCCCGGGATTCAGGATGACCTCTGGGTGCTCGCTGAAGGTGATGACCAAGCTTGAGGAGCCCTGTTTTTTAGCCAAGGTAACAAGCTCACGCAGGAGGTGCTGATGACCCAGATGCACCCCGTCAAAAATGCCGATAGCTACACAAGCGTCCCTTGGCAGGCGCTTTCCTCCTGACTCTCCTTGCGCCAGCATGTTATTTCTTCCTAGTGAAAGGCGAGTCACCCGGGGCTACACTTAGGGGATGATTTCTAACGAGCCGAGGATTTCGCCCAAATTAGAGCCCATACTAGCACAAGTCTTTTCTAGGGTCAATCGGAAAATACCAGTTCCCTATAGAGTTTTATGAGTTTACCCAGCCCCTTCGTGTCGGATACCGCTCACCCTGAGCCTGTCGAAGGGTGAGCTAATTCAGGGTGCGGATTGCTTCGCCTTAGTCTGGAGTAACGGAGTAGTTACCCGCCCGAAAGTCTGCTTGACAGCCCCCTACCCCACTGTTAACATAGCGCCGTATGTCAGGGGCATGATGAATCCGTAAACCAACCTTCCGCCCCGCAGGTATCAAGATAAGAAGCAGTCCATCGGTAGTCACCGGCTAGGCTCTCAAATGACGCATTAAGAAGGAGTCCGGGTGCCTTACGCCGTAAATCAGGGAGTCCGTATCCACTACGAGGTCGAGGGACACGGCACGCCGCTCATCTTACAGCACGGCTTTGCGGCGACACTCTGGACCTGGCGGGACTTCGGCTATGCCAGAGACCTGGGAAAAGACTATAGACTTATCCTGGTTGACGCCAGGGGGCACGGGGAGAGTGACAAGCCCCACGACCCGGAAGCCTACCGTCCCGAAATAGTTGCCAGAGACTATACCACCATCCTAAATGACCTGGGTATAGAAAAGAGCCATTACCTGGGCTACTCCATGGGCGGCAGGATAGCCCTCGCCTGCCTTGCCCGCTATGCCTTAGAGCGTTTCCGTTCCTTCATTCTGGGGGGTGTCAGCCCCTACCGGCGTCCGGTAGCGGGAGAAAGGCGCGATGACTTCACCCGCCTGCTTGAGGCGGCGGCAGAGAAGGGGATGAACTTCTGGGTCACCGAGCGCGAGAAGATACTGGGGCTCACCCTCACGCCCGCCCAGCGCTCCCGCCAGCTCGCCAACGACCCTCAGGCATTACTCGCCCTGCGCCGTAAGTCTCGGGAATGGGAGAGCGCAGAGGCGATTCTGCCCGAGATAAAGGTTCCCTGCCTTTTCTTCGTAGGTGAAGCCGACCCATCTTACCCCGGGGCGAAAGAGGCGGCAGAGCGTATGCCGGGCGCCACCTTCATCTCCATCCCCGCTCTCAATCATGACCAGACTCTCATGCACAGCGAACTGGTCTTGCCTCACATCAAGAAGTTCCTGTCCGAGGTCAATAGATAAAGGAGGATTATCATGCCTTTTGCCAACAACAGTGGTGTTAAAATCTACTATGAAGTTGAGGGGCAGGGACGACCGCTCATATTGCAGCATGGCTTAGGCAGAAGTCTCGAGTCATGGCGGATATTGGGATATGCACAAGAATTGAAAAAGGACTACCAACTGATTCTGGTTGATGCCCGAGGACATGGCAAGAGTGATAGACCACATGACCCACAAGCATATACCTATGAAAAGTTTGCAAGTGACTATGTTGCGATACTCGATGACCTGGAAATTGTGAAGGCCAGCTATTTCGGATACTCTATGGGCGCAGCTATTGGATTTAAGGCCATTGCTAAATATGCCCTTTCGCGTTTCAATTCACTCATACTGGGCGGAATAAATCCAATGAATACCACTCCAGAGCCGGAAAGACTGTTATTCAAGGAACAGATAAGTAGCTGGACCTTGGCGATTAAGGAAGGCTTGCAAGCCCATATTGCAAGTTGGGAAAGAAGGTACGGCCGGCCTTTCGACCCCCGACTCGTGCCAACTATGCTGGCAAATGACCCGGAAGCTCTCTTATTGATAACCCGAAGACTCGCCGATGAAGT
Organism: Chloroflexota bacterium; assembly: GCA_043800335.1. Lineage (GTDB taxonomy): Bacteria > Chloroflexota > Dehalococcoidia > Dehalococcoidales > JAZDNC01 > JAZDNC01. The sequence continues at coordinate 2,481 of JAZDNC010000020.1, read as the reverse complement.
TGGTGTTGAAGAGGTCTTGCCAAAAATAAACGTCCCTTGTCTTTTATTCGCTGGGACAGTTGATGTCTTTCACCCCGGCATAAAAGAGGCTGCAACGCGTATGCCGAATGCGACATTCTTTTCACTACTTGGTCATGACCATATGCAGGCTTACACGCATATTGAATTGACTCTGCCTTATATCAAGAAATTTCTGGCTGAGGTTAATAGATAAGGAGGACAATATGCCAACCAAGGAAGAGCTAAAAGCCAAGGTCTTAAAGGAGATAGATAGCCGTCGCGAAGAGATGATTGCTCTCGCCAAGACCCTTCTTGAGATGCCCCAGCCCGGATTTCGGGAGGTCAAGGCGGCAAAGGTAGTTTCTCAGAAGTTCACCGAGCTTGGTCTAGCCCACAAGACCGGCATCGCCATCACCGGGGTGAAGGCAGTGGTTAGTGGCGGGAGTGTGGGTCCCTCGGTCGCGGTCATGGGTGAGCTTGATTCCCTCATTGTTCCCGACCATCCCTTTGCCAATAAGACCACCGGCGCCGCCCACGCCTGCGGGCACTTCGCCCAGGGTGCCATGATGTACGGCGTCGCCGCGGCGATAACCAAACCGGGCATACTCCCGTCCCTCGCCGGGAAGGTGGTCTTCATCGCCATGCCGGCTGAGGAGGGGATAGAGGTTGAGTACCGCTACGACCTGAGAAAACAGGGCAAGCTCACCTATCTTACCGGTAAGCCGGAGTTCATCAAGCTCGGTGAGCTGGACGATGTCAACATAGTCATGATGACCCACACCTCGCCCAAGCCGGAGGTGAAGAAGCTCGCCATGAGTGAGTCCAATAACGGCGTGGTCAGGAAGAAAATCCAGTTCATCGGCAGGAGCGCCCACGCCGGCGGCAATCCCCACAAAGGCATAAATGCGCTCAACGCCGCCATGATAGCCCTATCGGCAATCCACGCCCAGCGGGAGACATTTCAGGACAACGATACCATCCGGGTTCATCCCATCATCACCAAGGGCGGAGATGCCGTAAACGCCGTGCCGGCGGATGTCAGAATGGAGTCCTATGTCCGGGGGAAAAATGCCCCGGCAATCATGGATGCCAACGCCAAGGTTGACCGGGCGCTCCGGGCGGGAGCCATGGCGGTCGGCGCTAAAGTAAGAATAACCACTATCCCGGGCAGTATGCCGCTTATCCCCTACCCTGAGCTATGGAAAATATATAGACCAAACGCAGTCGCGCTCGTCGGCGAGGAGGAAGTCGGCTATGTCGGACACTCGACCGGCTCCTCTGATATCGGTGATGTGACCCAGATTATGCCCGCCATCCACCCCTACTCCGGCGGCACCACCGGCACCGAGCACGGCAGTGATTACCTGGTCCAGGACTACGAGGTGGCGGTCATCAACGCCGCCAAAGCCATGGCAATGACGGTGATTGACCTTTTGGCTGACGGGGCCATTAAAGCCAAGGAGGTTCTGGCAAAGTCCAAGCCACCCATGACCAAGGCGCAGTATCTCAAGTCTCTGGACAGCCTCTTCAAGGAGGAGGAATACCAGGGGTAGTAAGAGAATAAAAATCCCCCTTAATCCCCTTCAGGGTGAACCCCTTTGCCAAAGGGGGAGCCAATAAATTCTCCCTTTCCTAAAGAGCCTGCCCCTGGCTTGAACAGGGAGATTGAAGAGGGATTAAGCGAATTCCGCTCTCCCCCCAATTCCCGTTTACTGAGACGGGCAACCTGTGTTATCATGTTGCTTGCCATTGAGCCGGGGCGTAGCGCAGCCTGGTAGCGCACCTGAATGGGGTTCAGGTGGTCGGCAGTTCAAATCTGCCCGCCCCGACCAGTTTTGCTTCGAAATAGACATGTCCGACCTCCTGTCACTGACCCTTGCCAACATTCTCTCCAGCATACGGGGAGCTTGATATTTTGGAGGTGATTTCGTGATACATAAATCTCTACATCTGCAACTTCCTTCGTCAAAACCATTCGATAGAGACAATTGGTTTGAATCGTTTGTTGGGAACTTCGTACTTCCCCTTCTCGAGACAGGGTTAGTTGACCGTTATTGGTTTTCAAGATACCAAGATAGTACTCATGGTAAGCACGTCAGATTCCGGTTTTTCACAAAGGACTATCAAGCGTTAGAACCTAATATATTACAATTGACGTCTAAATGGTCGGTAAAGAACTTAGGTGACGAAGATAATTACACACTTGTTGGCGACCTAGGGACTGATAGATTCTTGGGGGATAACCATAGACAAACTGACAGAGAAAAACGGGCGAATCTGGTGTTTGATTTCCTGTACACTACTTCCCGTCTTTTTGTGGATTTTCTATCTCACCACGATGTGGACGGTTACTGGTACTTAGAAAATGAGACAAGAAGTGGTCAAAACTTCCACACGGCTTTCGAATCCTTGCATCATCTTTATTGCAATATCACAGAACCCCCGATCTATGTAGTTGAAGCAACTCATCCCTCAGTAACC
>JAZDNC010000012.1:0-83105 GCA_043800335.1 Chloroflexota bacterium | reverse complement strand
CTGCCTCCAATTTTATGGCTTTTTCGTCATAGGTGAGGGGGAGCATGTGATGGTGGGCATCAATAATCATGAGCGTCTCCTTTCAAATTGCGGTACTTATCGTCGCACCGTTAAATCTAACCCGGGGAACGGAAAAGCCTTTGTTTGCTCAGGGTGAGGATGTCCTCCGCTAGGTAGTTGAGTGGTTTTCTGGCCAGGTTGAAGTTCTGGTAGAGCTGGCTGAAGACCTCGACCAGCCCCAAAACAGCGGCAGTGCGGTGTGCCGCGGCGAGTCCGTAGAATCGCCTGCCTTCCAGTTCATAGTCCTCGGCAGACCTCCTTGACCCTAAAAAGAGTCTCGGCTTGTCGCCTGACGAAAAGCTGAAATCAGGGCTGACGTGCTCCGGAAACATGCCCAGCATAAAGAGGCACAAATCAGCCGCCCTTTTATAAAAAACAAAGCGGTGCTCCTCGTCGCTGGCTTCTGCTTGCATGATGAGGCTGTCGAGGTCCATCTCGCTGAACCTGACCCGCCGCCAGATGCCCTTCCTTACCCGTAGCCTCCGGGTATAGCTCTCTATGCGGGTAAAGGAGGTAAGCATCTCGGAGAGGTATCTCAGGATTTTCTTCTGGCTCAGGAATTCAACCGTCTTCTGGCTATCGAAAACGGGTATCTTCTGGCTACCAGTCCTCTCCAGAGTGTAGCTACGAGTGCGCAGGTCAGCGAGAGCTTTTCTCAGCGAAACCTCAAAGAAGAAAAGGGGACTTATTCTGGCAAGGATGTCGTCCGCGAGCATGATGCGCCGGAAGAGCTTGTCCGTTTCCTGGCTAAGTATCTTCTCAATGATGACCGGGTCAAAGCTTATGGTGTCTATCCTGGCAAGCAGGCGTGGGTCAACCGTCTCCAGCAGAAAAGCGATATCACCCCGCGAGAATCCGCCAATTACTTTTTCAGCCATGCTGTTTATACCCCCGGATGATGGCATCGCTCATGCGTGAGACCCTGACCATCTCCCTGACGTCATGTACCCTGACCACATCAGCGCCCCCGGCGATGGAAAGAGCTATCGCCGCCGCCGTGCCCTCCAGCCGTTCGCTAGCCGGCAGGTTCAGGACGATACCGATAAATGACTTTCGCGACGGGCCCACCAGAATCGGTCTTCCCAGTTTTTTAAGCTCACCCAGCCGGCGGATTAGCTCCAGGTTTTGCTCCCATTTCTTGCCAAAGCCGATGCCCGGGTCGAGGATGATGTTTTCCATCGGGACACCCAGACTTATTGCCCTATCCAGGCTTTCTTTGAGGGACAGGATGACCTGAGTCATAATGTCCTCGTAAGCACCGGTGTCACTCTGATGCTGGGCGTCGTAGCCCCCCTTTTCGCGCTGGTTGCTCATGAGAATGATGGGGACGCCCTTTTCTGCCGCCAACTCGCCGAGGCGCGGCTCCCGCCGGAGTGCCCACTGGTCGTTGAGCATCGCGGCACCAGCCTGAAGTGCCTGCCTCGCCACCTCGTATTTATAAGTATCAACACTGATGGGAAGCTTGATTCGGGGCGCCAGATACTCAATCACCGGGACGACCCGCCTGAGTTCTTCTTCTCCCGTAATCGGGGCGGCGCCGGGGTGGGTGGTCTCGCCGCCGACATCCAGGATGTCGGCGCCTTCGGCAGTGAAGCGCTCCGCCAGAGCCAGGGCTGGCCCGCGCCCGCTCAGCCCGTCGCCGGAAAAAGAGTCTGGGGAGACATTGATGACGCCCATGACGTAGGTCTTCTCGCCCCAGTGGAACTCGGTCTTGCCACAGCGGGTAACGCCCGGGTTATTCATCGTTGTCATCTAAATCATTGCCCCCAGCTTTTCCCTCAGCGCCCTCAGGTTCAGCACGTCCTCTTTATTGTATTTCAGGAGGGTCCTGAGTGCGCTGACATCTCCATCACGCAAGTAGCGCCACCAGAGGACTACCGCCATATAGCCATCAACATCGGGAAGCTGGCGCTTGATGTGGAGCTGTCTCTCGACGGCTTTAAGCCCGCCGTAGAGATTGCACTCCCAGCAGTCGTACATGAGGTCGTGGTGCTCGAAGTGTTGGGTGAGGTCGACCCCTATCGCTTCTTCAAGGAAAGGTAAATCAAAACGGCTCCCGTTGTAGGTGTAGATGGTCTGGACGCCTTCGAGTAACCGGAGCACAGCGGGTCTATTAATCGTCTCGCCGATAAGCTGGTGGAACTTTGTCCCTCTGTCACCCACCAGATATACACCGATGACCGTCACCCCGGCATAAGACGGGGAAAGCCCGGTGGTCTCAATGTCAAGATAGGCGTCCATAGGTTTGCTCAGTGGTTAATATAGCACATGTTTAAGGTTAGATGGTATACTACATCGTATTTTTAGAGACTGGTCTGGACAAGAACTGGGCTGATGAACATTTCCGAGATGCTTGAGAAAAATGCCGGTTTATACCCCGGCGAGGTCGCCCTCATTGAGCTCGCGCCGAGTAAGGGATTACGCAGAGTTGTGACCTGGAAGGAGCTTGATGACGCCGCCAACCGCGTCGCCAACGTTTTGACGGGATTGGGTATCGGTAAGGGCGACAGGGTCATTGAGCTCATGCGGAACTCAATCACCTGGCTTGAGGTCTACTTCGGCATCATCCGCAGCGGAGCCTGGGCGGTGCCCCTCAATTTCCGCTTTGGCAGCGAGGACGTGAGGTACTGCGCCGCCGTCGCCGGGCCTGAAGCCATGTTTCTGGAAGATGAGTTTACCAGCCGGGTAGAGGCTATCCGCTCTGAGCTTGGCACGGTCAGGCACTTTATCTTCCACGGCGCCGGGCTACCCCGTGACATGCTGAGCCTTGAGACGCTCACGACAAAGGCGTCATCCCGACCGCTCAAGGTGAAGCTCGCTGACACAGACCCCTGCGGGCTTTACTTCTCTTCGGGGACGACCGGTGCGCCGAAGCCGGTGCTCTTGACCCACGATAATATGGAGTGTGCCGCTCTGACTGAGTATATGCACCATCACCAGCGCCACGATGACAACTTCATCCTCATTCCACCCCTCTATCACACCGGGGCGAAGATGCACTGGTTCGGCAGTCTCATGACCGGTAGCCGGGCGACCCTGCTCACCGAGGTAACGCCAAAGAGCATCTTCGAAGCGGTGAGTAACGAAAAGGGAACAATTGTCTGGCTTCTTGTCCCCTGGGCGCAGGACATCCTCTGGGCGCTGGACAAGGGTGAGCTTAAGATTAAAGACTACGACCTGAGCCAGTGGTGGCTGATGCACATCGGCGCCCAGCCGGTGCCGCCGAGCTTGGTTAAACACTGGAAGGAGTATTTCCCCCAGATGCAGTATGACACGAACTACGGGCTGAGCGAAGCTACGGGACCCGGTTGTATCCACCTGGGGATTGAGAACGAGCACAAGGTTGGGGCAATCGGGAAAGCGGGCGTAGGCTGGCAGACAAGGATTGTCGACGACAAGGGCAAGGATGTCAAACCGGGGGAGATTGGCGAGCTTCTCGTCAAGGGCGAGGGCGTGATGCGGGAGTATTATAAAGACCCGGTGAAGACCGCCGAGACCCTTAAAAACGGCTGGCTTTTTACCGGCGACATGGCAAGACAGGACGAGGACGGCTTTATCTTTCTGGTTGACCGCAAGAAGGACGTGGTCATTACCGGCGGTGAGAAGGTTTACCCGGTTGAGCTGGAGGACGTCCTGCGGAGCCACCCTCGGATTTATGACTGCGGCGTCATCGGGTTACCGGACGAGAGACTGGGGGAGATAGCAACGGCGGTCATTGCGGTCAAGGAGGGGGATGAGCCTCAGCGAGGCTGAAATAAGCCTCTTCTGCGAGGAGAGGCTTCCCCGCTACAAGCGCCCCCGAAAAATCATCTTTGATACGGTGCCCAGAAACCCCACGGGCAAGATAGAAAAGCCGAAGATGAGGCAGAAATACACCGGGGTCAAAGAGAGTTTCAGGATTTGAGTAAATGGTCTGGGTTAAGGTCATTGCGGGCGGAGTGAAGCAATCCGTAGTCCGCATCGGTTTAAAGAGGACGGATTGCCACGGGCTAAAGCCCTCGCAATGACAATAGAATTTTATTTACAAGGTGATAGATGCTGAATATCAAAGCCAAGCATGTGGTCAACAAGATAGTCTGGGACGAAAAAAACACTGGTGAGCTACACAAGGCGGAAGACGAGGACGTAACCATCATTGAGTTTTTTCAGGATGCTGACGGCAATCCCAATTTCCTTTACATCGGCGAGGACAGGCACTTCTACACCGATAACATCAAATATTTCCACTTCGTTGGCGGGACTAGTAGAAGAAAAGCTCCGGCTGAGAAGGGTTAGTCTCCTATCACCCGTGCCAGTATCTGGTTTGAGGTGAGAATTCGTTCTGACGGAAGGCGGTATCTGGGACCTTCTCTGATGAGCAGTCCTTCACCGGCAAGCGCTTCAAGACGTAGTTTAAGTTCTCCCGTGTTTTCAACACCGAACCTTAACGAAAGTTCGTCCAGACTAAGCCCCTCTTGAATCAGGCGGAGACGGAGCATGGCTTCCTCGCCCGCCTTTTCTTTTGGGGGTAGCTCTTCAAAGTTCGTTGTCTGTCCGATCGGATTTTTAATATAGGCATCAAGGTCGCTCCGGTTCTTAAAGCGTTTACTATTAAGGTGCGAGGCGGCGGCGGCGCCCAGTCCTAAGTATTCCCCACCCCGCCAGTAGTTCAGGTTGTGAAGGCACTCATGTCCCATAAGAGCAAAGTTTGAAATCTCATAGTGAACAAACTTAGAAGCAGTGAGAAAATCCTTTGCTTTCTCAAAAAGCCCAGCCTGCTCATCTTCTGAGGGCAGGTCGGCCGGCGGTTTTTTTGCTAAGGGCGTACCTTCTTCAAGCGCAAGGCAGTATAGGGATAGGTGGGTGACACTGAACCCGAGAAGCGTCTCCAGCGTCTTTCTCAGGCTACCCCATGTCTGCCCCGGCAGCCCAATGATGATGTCGCAGGAGATTTCGGTGAAACCGGTCTTTTGAGCATTGATTATAGCCAGTCTCGCCTGCCCCGCCGTGTGAATCCGTCCCACGCTCTTGAGCTCGGAGTTATTCAGGGACTGAACGCCGATTGAGATGCGGTTTATCCCGCTCTCTTTAGCCGTGGCGTAAAAAGCCCCGGTCGCCGACTCGGGATTCACCTCAATTGTCGCCTCAGTGAGCTTGGAGAGGTCGAAGACCTTACGGAGACCTGTCATCAGTTTCTGTATACCAGAAGCACCGATAAGACTCGGCGTCCCGCCCCCTAAGTAGAGCGTCTCAAAGGCAAGACCACGGTATTTCTCCGCCTCGGTAAGCAGAGCGTTAATATAGGCGGGCATAAGCTCTGGACGACCCGGAACGGAGTAAAAATCGCAATAGGCGCACTTTCTGATACAGAAAGGGAGATGAAGGTAAAGCCCCGGCACTACTCCTCCACTTTGAGTAGCAAAAGGAAAGCCTCCTGAGGCACCTCGACCTGCCCCACCATCTTCATCTTCTTCTTGCCTTCCTTCTGCTTTTCAAGGAGCTTGCGCTTGCGGGTGACGTCGCCGCCGTAGCACTTTGCTAGCACGTCTTTGCGCAGGGCGACGATGTCCTCTCTGGCGATGACCTTGCCGTTGATTGCCGCCTGAAGGGGTATCTCAAAGAGCTGTCTCGGGATAAGTCCCCTGAGCTTGTGGATAAGCTCGCGCCCACGTCTTGTTGCGGTATCCCTGACTGCGACATAGGAAAGCGCGTCGACCGGACTCCCTTTGACCAAGATGTCCACCTTGACCAGGTCACCCGGTAAGTAGCCCTGGAACTCATAGTCCATGCTGGCGTAGCCCCGGCTCACCGTCTTGAGCTTATCGTAGTAGCCGGTGACAAGCTCCGCCAGCGGAATGTCGTAGGTCAAGATTGCCCTTTTGGCGTCGGGGTGGCTCAGGTTCACTAAACTACCTCGCTTGCCCTCGGAAAGCTCCATCACCGCACCGATGAACTCGCCGGGCACGATAATTTGCGCCCTGACCACTGGCTCCTCAATGTGGTCGATGTACTGGGGGGCGGGGAAGCGGGACGGGTTGTCAATGAGAATCTCTTCCCCCTGACTCGTGGTTATCTTGTAGACTACCGAGGGCATGGTGGCGATGAGCTCCTGGGCGTACTCCCGCTTGAGGCGCTCAATGGTAATCTCCATGTGGAGCATCCCCAGAAAACCGACCCGGTAGCCGTGTCCCAGGGCGGCAGAGGTCTCCTTCTCGTAGACGATGGATGAGTCGTTGAGCCGGAGCTTTTCCAGCGCCAGACCGAGCTTCTCGTAATCACTGCTTGAGATGGGGTAAAGCCCGCAGAAGACCATGGGCTGAGGACGGCGGAAACCGGGTATTGCCGGAGTGTCGGGGTGAGATTCGGCGACAATGGTATCGCCGACACTGACATCAGCCGCATCCCTGATGGTTGCACCTGTGTAGCCAACCTCGCCGGCGCTGAGTCTACCGGCGGGGACAAGCTCCATGCTGAAATGCCCCACTTCATCCACCTCAAAGACCTTGCCCGTGGACTTAATCATGATTTTGTCGTGGGGAGCGATTGTCCCGGAGAAAAGCCGGAGGTGGGGGATGACGCCGCGGTAGGAGTCGAAGTAGGAGTCGAAGATGAGTGCCTGAAGCGGCGCATCAGCGCGGCCGGTCGGCGGGGGTATCCGGTTAATCACGGCTTCAAGGAGTTCGGGAACGCCGCTTCCGGTTTTCGCCGATAACAGGAGAACGTCTTCGGCGGGTAGCCCCAGCATCTCCTCTATCTGGAGTCTGGCATCATCAATCTGGGCGTTGGGCAGGTCTATCTTGTTGAGCGCCGGGATGATTTCGAGTCCCTCGTTGATGGCGAGATAGGCGTTGGCGATGGTCTGTGCTTCGACCCCTTGGCTGGCATCGACCAGCAGGACTGCCCCCTCGCAGGCTTTCAGGCTCTTGGAGACCTCGTAGCTGAAATCAACGTGTCCCGGCGTATCAATGAGGTTGAGGATGTAATCTTTGCCGTCCTTGGCTTTATAGGGAATCCTGACCGACTTGGCTTTGATGGTGATGCCCCGCTCCCGCTCCAGCTCCATAACGTTCATAACGTCCTCGGTCGCCTCGGTGTGAATCATGCCGGTAATCTCCAGAATGCGGGCAGCTAGGGTCGACTTGCCGTGGCTCACATGGGCGATGATGCAGAAATTCCTGATGTTTTCCATGTCGGGACTATGCTAACACGGGGGGCGTTCAAACTCAAATTATGCCACAGCCGACGACAAGTCGGGCCAAGCCAAAGAAGATAGCGATGGAGCACATGATGGCCCCGATGATGCCCAGGGTTTTGCCTCTTCTGGCGCTAATCACGCCGCTGACACTCAAGGCAAGCCCCAGCGCCGCCATTGGGATATTGAACCAGTTGAGCCAGCCCAGAAGGGGAATGCTGGCGATAAAGTAGACAAGGAAAGTGATGAGACCAATTAAAAAGCCGAATATCTGCATTGCCAGTCCTTTCTGTATCTTATCTCATTATACCACCTCTACTTATCGGTTTGGTCGGTTAGGCTGATATTCTGAGCATGGCGTCGAGCGGGATTCTTTGCTTCTGGTTTATCACGTTAGGGAGGGGATAACGGATTGCTTCGCCTATGGCTTGCAATGACAGTTGGATTTCAACAGCTCAAAACTATACCGTCGAACCTATCAAAGTTGTCATTCGGCGGTTGGAGTATAATGTTGCCGCTCACTGTGGGGTGAAGATGCTCTGCTTTCGCTGTGGGGAGTGTTGCGTACGGTATCATGTCCAGTTGAGTTTATCTGAGGCTGGACTTATCGCCGAGAGAATGGGCTTAAGTCTTGAGGCGTGGCAGGAGCAGTTCACCGACCCCGGTTGGCCCGGGGGAGACAGTCTTCTTCTCCGCCATCTTAACGGCGAATGCGTCTTTCTGGTGAGGACTGGTGAAAAGCTGACCCGCTGTCTCATCCAGACTTTCAAGCCTGCCTCCTGCAGGGAGTGGAAAGCCGACCCGAGCCAGCGTGAGTGCCGGGAGGGGCTGGCAAAATACTGGGGGCTTAGCGTTGACCCTCAGGGAGAAATCGAGGGACCGGCGGAGAAAGTCAGCAGCTTCATGTCTTTTGTAGCTTCTCTGGAAGAAGGTAGTTAATACTGCTACAATTCTTGTAGCGAATCCGTCTTTTTTGCTATACTTGCTCTACCAAGAAAGAAGGTATGGAAAGAAGAAATATCCTTCTCATTTCCATTGCTACGGCGCTGGCACTCTCGCTGGTCTCCATGGTTCTGCCGGGTAGCTGGGGAGGGTTCTATGTAACCGTGATGCATCCCTTGACCCTCTTAGTCGGCGCTGCCCTCGCACTGAAGGTCAGCTCAATCTACCAGAAGGAGCTCAAAAAAGCCTTTATTTTCCTGTCCCTTTTCCTCTTTCTTTACATGCTGGGTAACGTCTTCATCCTGTGGCAGGTCCTTTATGCCATCCTGGGTAATAGTGTCCGCTTTCTGGTGTTACTGCTCCAGTGGCTTGACTATGGGGCACTGGCAACGGCGTGTGTCTACACGGTGAAAGTGGTTCAGGTGAGGCGGATGAATCGTCTGGGCTGGGCATTTCTTTCTCTGACACTGCCACTCTGTATCTATATTGTCATCTACGGCATCCCGGTAATGCTGAGTGACATGACGTTCAGTCCGATACTGGCGATATCAAGCATGATGATAAGGGTGTTTGACATGGCGGTAATCCTGATGCTGGTGCCGGTTCTTTTCCTTTATCTCCAGTACCTGAAGTCAAAAGGACAGGAGAGCCTTACCTTTGCTCTCATCATGGGCGGGCTCATCTTCAGCCTGATTTCGACCTATCTTTTCCAGATGTTTACCGCCTTGCCCCCGGAAACTATTGCCGCTGAGTATTTCCAGAGGGGTTCCCTTCTGGATGCCGGCTATATCTTCGGCTATCTCATCGTAGCGATTGGTCTGTACGCCCACTGGAAGAATGATGAGTGGGGCTTCAAGATGATTGAAAAGGCTCTCGGTTAGAGGCTATGGACCCTGAAATGGATAGGGTGATTGACGGGGTCTGGGACATGCTTCTGGCAAGGGTCGCCAAGAAGGAGATTCCGGTAGCGCGCCCTTCTCTCGGCGACGGTGTTGATTTATATGTCCCTCAGGTGAGAACACTGCTCCTGCTCCAGGACGACCCCTCCCTTGCCTTTCTTATCTTCCAGTCTTCGTATCTCTCTGCCCAGAGGAACGCCTTCAGTATCATGAGAAAGCTGGGTATGCCCCCCGACTATTTCTGGAGATACGAATATTGGCCCAAGGAGCGTGCTTTTGAAACCCTAAAGCGGGTTATCAACAAGGTCTTCTCGGCGATGATGAACCAGAGTAAAGAGGGACTTCTTGATATTAGCGATGTGGATGTGGAGAAGATGCGTTTTAGCGTCTCCTTTAGGGAATGTGCCGAATGTGCCGGGGTGACTGCCAATCAGGGCATCTGTTTTTACCACGGGGGCACATTCTCGGGGATTATCGCCTCGCTGATCAACAAAGACCTGACGGCTTTTGAGACGAGGTGTCAGGCTAAGGGAGATGATGGCTGTAATTTCACCATCGGAAGCAAGGAAGACCCGGAGATGAAAGACAGAGCCAGCGAATATCTTTCGCCCCCAAATCTTGAGCTCAAGCTGGACGAGCGGCTTACCCAGTGCCTTAGTAGTAACCTTTTACGGGGGCTGGGAAGTGAAGTCTATGTTGGCTATTACCAGCTGCTTCTGGCTAATAGCATGATGAGTGACCCGACGCATCTTGTCACCGCGAGCTTTGAGGCAGGCGCAGCCCATGGGGCTAAGCTGGCACCCATTATCGCCGATTTCTATAAAGAGAGTCGGTTAGAGGTCATCAAGAAATACTACCGCCAGCTACATCAACTCGAGGTCAGGACGATAGAGGTAGACTCTCAGATTGACATAATCCTGGGGGAGTGTGCCGAGATAGCGCTGCTCAAGAAAAAGGAGCTTCTTAGTTTCCTTTTCGGAGAGTTTCAGGGGCTTGTCTCGGGACTACTTAACCGGGATATGGTCTTTAAGGAGAGCGTTTTTGAGGATGGCGACTTGAGAGTCAAGCTGGTGCCGCGGGCGGGGTAGAGGTATCGGGTGAAAGCTAAAGTGCTCATTACGGGTGGGGTTGAGGCAGTAAAGCCCTTAGAGAGCATACTCTTGGCCCTGGGGTGTCAGGTCATCCTAGCTCAGGGCGAGGGAGATGTGCTACTTAAGGTGAAGCAGATTTTACCTGACATAATTCTGCTAGGTGGACTTCGCGAAGGGGTGGACGATGGGTTGCGTCTGGTCAAAAGACTGAAAGTTGACGAGCAAGCCAGGGTTATTCCCGTTTTAATGCTGACTCCTGACGATATGGTAGAGCTACGACTTATCGGTCTTGACGCCGGGGTTGACGACTTTATTAGTGAGCCTCCTGACCGGGTGGAACTCAGGGCGAGACTCAATTCCCAGCTCAAGGTGAAAGCTTACAACGAGCATTTTCTAGGCTACCGGAGGGAGCTTGAAGTGGAGGTAGGCAAGAGGACGGAGCAGTTAAAGCAAGCCTTTGAGAAGATAAAGGTAGCCTCACTCGATACCATCTTCCGGCTCTCCCGCGCCGCCGAGTACAAGGATGACGACACTGGTGCCCACGTCCAGCGGATGAGCCACTATTCAACAGCGATTGCCCGCAAGATGGGGCTTGCCGAGGAGTTCGTTGAGCGTATCCTCTATGCTGCGCCCATGCACGACATTGGCAAAATCGGTATCCCTGATAGCATCTTGAAGAAGCCGGGAAAGCTGGACGGGGAAGAATGGGAGACAATGAAACGGCATACCACCATCGGGGCGGAAATCCTGAAGGGTTCCAGCGTTGAGTTTATGCAGATGGCGGAGACAATTGCCCTGACCCACCACGAAAAGTGGAACGGTGCCGGTTACCTCAGGGGACTTAAAGGGAGCGATATTCCTCTGGAGGGGCGCATCGTAGCCCTGGCCGATGTCTTTGACGCCCTGACCTCGCAAAGACCCTACAAACCCCCCTTCCCCATTGAGAAAGCCTTCGCCATAATTCAGGAGGGTAGGGGGATTCACTTTGACCCCGATGTCGCGGACGCCTTTTTCGCCATCAAGGACGAGATAGCCGCGTCGCTGGGGTGGTGGAAGTTCCTCTCTTCCGATTCGGGTAAGGAAGATAAGCTCTTCTGAGTCACTCTGCAGTAGATGTAATTGCGAGTAAGTCGCTAATTGCCGAAAAGGGGTCTAAAGGAAATATCTGTCCTTGTTCTTGAATATAAGCTTTAGATTTCTGCTCCCGTATCAGGTACGGGACAGGTTTCGCAGGAATGACAGGCAGGAGATTGCCACGGGACTGAAGCCCCTCGCAATGACGAAGCGAGAACTTCCGCTTCGCTTGCAATAGCATCAAGGCGAAGCGAACTATGACCTGGTTGATTTTTGACTTTATCTTGTCATTCTATTATGCTCTAGACCTGACCTGAAAATCGGGAAGGAGGGAAGTATGCGTGTCATTGTCTATGGAGCCGGAGCAATCGGCGGTACCATCGGCGGGCACCTGGGAAGGGCTGGCTACGACGTTATACTGATTGCCAGACCGGGGCAGGCGAAGGCGGTGAATGAGCAGGGGCTAAAGCTCATCACGCCCACCGCCACCCACATTGTTAAGGTAAAGGCGTTCACCCACCCCGGCCAGATTAGCTTTAAGCCTGATGATGTCGTCTTCATCACCGTCAAGGGACAGAACACTGTTGAGGTCCTTAGCGACCTCAAAAAAGCGGTGAGAGATATTCCTGTTTTCTGTTTTCAGAACGGGGTGCGCAACGAAGAGGTAGCCTCGGGTTACTTCTCGAGGGTCTACGGGGTGATGATGCGCCTGCCGACGGTCTATCTCAAGGACGGCGAGGTAATCGCCCGCCGTGACCCGCCGGGCTTTTTTGTCATGGGGCGCTATCCCCGGGGGAAAGACGAGCTGGTTGAGGCGGTAGCGAAGGAACTCCGCGGCGCCAGCTTCTACGTTCTGGTCGCCGATGATGTCATGCCCTACAAGTGGGACAAGCTACTTTTGAATCTGGGGAATGCGGTCGGCGCCATCACCAACGCCAGGGGCAAGGATGTCGAGCGGATTAACGAGGCGGTGCGCGATGAAGCCAAGGCGCTGCTGCGGGCAGGCGGGATTCGCTGGGTATCCGACGAGGAACTGGCGAGGGAATCGCCTGAGTTCACTGCGCCGCCAAAGGGCGTTATGGATACGGAAGCCCTGAGCTCAACCTGGCAGAGCCTGGCGCGCGGACGGGACGTTGAGACCGACTATCTTAACGGCGAGATTGTACGGCTTGCCCAGAAGCTGGGGCGCAAAGCCCCCATGAACGAAAAGCTCCTCAGCCTCTGTAAAGAAATGGGGCTCAAGGGCGAGAAACCGGGGAAATACACCGCGGCTCAGCTCGATGCGCTCCTCGGCATAAAGAGCTAGAGTTTTGAGGCAATCCGCCGCCATGGTTCGACAGGCGTTCGACTGAGCTCACGCCGAAGGCTCACCATGAACGGATTCAATTTATATGAACGGCACTCTAATTTACTCCGCTCGCCCTGAGCCTGTCGAAGGGTACGAGCAGACGATAGCGAACGGAAGGAGCACCTTGCCTTGATAACCGAGAAAGAAAAACGGGAGTTTAAGTCTGCCCCGGAACAGTTCCTGACAAGGGAAATCATAGCTTACGTAGTAAAAAGCCCGCTTAACCACTTCAAGGGGCTTGACGAGCCTATCTGGGATGAGCCTCTGGTGGGATTTGCCGATGGGGATGAGGCTATCTTCAAAGAATACAAGGGCATAATCGGCGATTTCCATATGACGCCGAGGGAGGCGCTCGCCACCCACCTCAAGATAGCCGAGTGTGGTTATGAGAAAGAGCTGGACAAGGTCAGCGTTATCGCCTGGGTCTTACCCAGCACCGAGAAGACGCGTCGCAGTATGCGCGGGGAGCTTATGGTGCCCTCGCTCCGGTGGGACTACACTCGCTGGTACGGGCAGGACTTCAACTTCAGGCTGTCGCGCTATATCTCGAGTCTTCTGGAGACTCTCGGCTTTCACGCCGTGGCACCGGAGCTTTCGCCGGCGTTTGAAAGGAAGACTCTTGCCGATGGTCCCGCCTCGAACTGGTCACAGCGCCATGTGGCTTATGCCGCCGGGCTGGGTACCTTCAGCCTGAACGATGCCCTAATCACACCTAAAGGCATCGCCGTAAGGCTGGGGAGCGTGGTGACCAGCCTTGCGCTCAAGCCGAGTCCCCGTCCTTATGTCAGTTTTCGGGCAAACTGTCTCTTCTACCGCGACGGCTCGTGCGGGAGGTGCGTGGCACGCTGTCCCGCCGGCGCCATAACCGAGACCGGGCATGACAGGAAGAAATGCCGGGAGTTTCTCTACGGCAGGCAAAGAGAGCTGGTTATCGAAACGGGACGGCAGGGCTACGTCGGCCCTTATTTTGGCTGCGGGCTCTGCCAGACCGGTGTCCCCTGTGAGAGCGGTATCCCGGCTCTCGGCTCGGATAAGAAATAGCGATTTAGTGTATCGGGTAATAGAATAAGGGCTAGCCGAAAGGCTAGCCCTTGCTTGTGTTTTACGAGGCAGACCGCCTCGCTAGCGCTTACCTCAAGCCATGCTCGATGAACACGAGCTACAGGACGAGGCGCTCCCTTCAAACATGAAGTAGAATTTGTCTAGCAGGTTCTTGCGGATTCTTTCGGGATGCTGGGTGCCACAGCTGAAGCACTTTATCTCGCTATCCATTTCGTAGAGCTTGCGCTCAAGCTTGAAATCTGCCCCGCAGTTCCGACACTTATAGCTAAAAGTTGGCATTTACCTCTCCCTTTGTTGTATCAATTATACAATTTCGGGGAGCTATCTGACAACCTCGGTGACCTCTTTCACCGGCTTTCGCTCTCTGGGAGCCGGCTTCTCCGCCGGGTAACCCACGGGAACAAAGGCGACAACATCCATCTCCTTGGGCATCTTGAGGAGCTTCTCTATCTCTTCTTTGGCCTGCATCGGTCCCGTCATCCAGACAGTGCCCAGTCCCATCTGGTGCAGGACGAGAAGGAGGTAGGCGATAGCCGATGATACCGACTGGATGCGGGAGTCGGCGATATTGCGCCACTCGCGGATACGGGCTGCCCTCGGCTCGGTCTTTCATCGGCGGCGAGGACCTGGTCAACCACCGATTGATAGCGGCTGGCGGCGATGGCGATTGCCGCCGGGGCAGTGCGGAAAAAGCCTGCCCCCTCTTTTATCCGGGCGGAAACACCGAGTTTCTCCGCCGCGGGTAAGGTGCTGATGAGATTACTGGTGTTGAAAACGGCGTCGGCAATTTTGGTGATGATGCCCTTGTTCGTGATGACGTAGAAGCGCCAGTTCTGCTGGTTACCCCCGTTGGGCGCCCAGGTCGCCAGTTCGATGGCTTTCAGGAGCAGGTCTTCGGGAACGGGTTTGTCCTGCCAGCGCCGGATGGAACGCCGGGTCTTGATGAGGTCAGCGAGTTCATTAAAGTCCATGTTTAGTCCTTTCTCAGCTTAATTATTTTTTCATTATAGGTGAGGGGGGAGGCTTTTGCAAACGGTTCAAGCTGGTTGTATCGTTCAGTTTTGGTTAGCATCGAGGGTCTTGTTCTCACGGACTGACCAAGATAAAATAGGCGACAGAAATGCCAATCGTGTCTAAAATAATAACGGGAGGCTGAGAAATGAGAAGAAATCGGCTGAGAGAGCTTCTTAATGAGGGTAAGGCTACATTGGGTACCCATGTCCTTGTCCCCTGGCCCGGGGTGGTTGAGGTCATCGGACATGCGGGTGTTTTTGACTACATCGAATATGTCGGGGAATACTCGTCCTGGAGTCTGGAGCAGATGGACAACTTCGGGCGGGCGCTTGAGCTTTTTCCCAATCTATCGGGCATGATGAAGGTTGAAGAGCCGACCCGGGCCTTTATCGCTCAGCGGGCGATTGACGCCGGGATTCAGAACGTACTTTTTACCGACTGTCGCTCGGCGGAGGATGTCAAGGAGTGTATCCGCTACGTCAGGCCGGAGACTCCCGAGGCGGGCGGGGTTCACGGCTCCAATATGAGACGGGGCGTGGGCTACGTGCTCGAGGCAGGCTCGGCTAACTGGGTCAAAGCCATGAATGAGACCGTTATTGCCATTATGATTGAGAAAAGGGGTGCCATGGAGCACCTCAAGGAAATTCTGGCTGTCCCCGGCGTGGACGTGGTGCAGTTTGGGCCATCGGATTACTCAATCAGCGTAGGTAAAGTGGGCGGGTCGCGCAGTCCCGAAGTCCGCGCCGTCGAGCGGGAGATGATAACGACGGCACACAAAATGGGCATTCCGGCAAGGGTTGAAATAAACACCTTTGAGGAAGCCAAACCTTATCTGGAACTGGGGGTGCGCCATTTCTGTATCGGCTGGGATTTAAGAGTCCTTTACGAGTGGTGTCGCCGTGAGGGAGAATCAATGCGGAAGCTACTTGCGTAGGAGGATTATATGGTCATCAGATATAAGGTCTTCAGTCCCGAAAAGCTCAGGAACTTTTCCACGAAAGCCCTGATGGCGGTGGGTGTACCTCGGGAGGATGCCGAGGTCACGGCGAAGATTCTGGTTGATACCGACCTCCGGGGCATTGAATCCCACGGGGTGGCTCATCTGGCACCATTCTATATCAAGCGCATAAAAGACGGACTTATTAACGTCAAGCCCACCATCAAAGTTGTGAGCCGTGCCGGGGCGACGGCGGTTATGGACGGCGACCGCGGTCTTGGTTTCGTTGTCGGCTACCGGGCGATGCAGGAAGCCATCTCGCGGGCAGAGGCGACCGGGGCTGGCTTCACCGCGGTGCGTAACAGCACCCACTACGGCGCTGGCTCCAGCTACGCTCTGATGGCGCTGGAGAGAAATATGATTGGCATCTCACTGAGCACCGGCGGCAGGGACGCTGCGGTGCCGGGCGTCCGGGGTAAAGCCATGGGCATCAATGTGATAAGCATTACCGTTCCTTCTAAAGAGGAAGCTCCCTTTGTTCTGGACATGGCGACGACGGTGGTCGCCGCCGGGAAAGTAGAGATTGCCCTGAGAAAAGGGCTGGCTATACCCGAGGGCTGGGCGGTAGACAGCGAAGGTAAATCCATAACCGACCCAAAGCGCTATTACGAGGCAAAAGGCGCTATGCTATCTCTGGGCGGGACCCCTGAGCACGGGGTCTACAAGGGCTTCGCCCTCGGGGTGGCGGTTGACATACTTTCCGGCATCCTCTCCGGGTCGGTGGCGAGCCCCGAGCTAATCAAGGAACCGGGGAGTACAGGGAGGTGCAATCACTTCTTCGGAGCACTGAAGATAGACGGCTTCATGCCGGTTAATGAATTTAAACAGGCAATGGACGGGCTGGTAAGGTTTTATCATGGTTTACCCAGAGCACCTGGGGTTCAGCGCATCTATCTCGCCGGTGAAATGGAGCATGAGGTAGAGAAGAAGCGGCGGCGTGAGGGCATCCCGCTTGACCCGGTGGTGGTTGATTCTTTGAAGGAACTGGCAAAGGAACTCAATATTGAGTATGACCTTTAGATAATCGGGATGTACAGGCTCATCATGAGCGGCTTTATTACGGTTGAATTATTAACGCTCTTTATTATATAATTCAATTCCAAACTGACAGGCAGTTACGGGTTGTTTTGGCGAAACAATATGACAGGACTTTCTGATTCTTTCAGGCGTCCAATCAACTATCTCAGAATCTCGGTCACTGACCGATGTAATCTCCGTTGTGTCTACTGCATGCCTCCGGAGGGTATTCCGCTTATCGCGCACCAGGACATTCTCACCTATGAGGAGATCGGCACCATTGTCCGGGCGGCGGCGGAACTGGGCATAACCAAGGTAAGGCTGACCGGCGGTGAGCCTCTGACCCGCCTCGGACTTCCCCAACTGGTGGCTATGATTGCCGGTATCCCCGGCATAGATGACATCTCAATGACCACCAATGGCACTCTTCTTCCCCGCTACACCCGGGAGCTTAAGGCGGCGGGACTCAAGCGGGTCAATATCAGCCTGGACACCCTCAGAGCGGAGCGATTTTCTGGAATCTGTCGCTTCAGCCAGCTTGACGATGTTCTTGCCGGGATTGACGCCGCCCGAGAGGCGGGGCTGAGCCCCATCAAGATTAACGTGGTGGTCATGGCAGGAGTTAATGACGATGAGCTCGTGGACTTTGCCCGTAAGACTGTTGACGAAGGCTGGAACGTCCGCTTCATTGAGCTGATGCACATGAAGGGCGTGGCGGACATGGAAAACAGATACATCCCGGCAAAGGAGATGATGAAGAGACTGGATGTGCTGGGTAAACTCGAGCCGTGCTTCGCTGAAGTGGGTAACGGTCCGGCCAAGTACTATCGTCTCCCCGGGGCCAGGGGTACCATCGGTTTCATCACTCCGGTAAGTGAGCACTTCTGCGAGCACTGTAATCGTCTCAGGCTCACTTCGGATGGCAAGCTCCACCTCTGTCTCCTCTCTGAAGAGGAGGTTGACCTGAGAGAGCCACTGCGCCACGGCATCTCGTTTGAAGGGCTTAAAGGCTTAATCAGGGAAGCAGTCAAGAGGAAACCCTCTGGGCACCATCTAGCAGAGGGTGTCCAGTCAAGCAAGAGACCCATGTCTCAGGTGGGAGGCTAGCGGGTGATTGAAATCTATACCGACGGTGCCTATAACCCCCTTCTGGGGCAGGGTGGGTGGGGCGTGGTTATTGTTGAAGATAGCCAGAAACGTTCTTTTTCTGGTGTATTAAGTCACACCACCAGTAATCGTATGGAGATTACCGCGGCGATAGAGGGGATTCAGCATACCCCGCAAAATTCAATGGTTGTTGTTTATACAGATAGTCAGTATCTTATCGGCTGTATGGCCCGCGGCTGGCAGAGACGGGCTAATCGCGACCTGTGGGATTTGCTGGATGCGACGGCAGGTCAGAGGAAGGTGCGCTGGGAATGGGTTGACGGAGACTCTGAAAACCCGTTTCACAAGGAAGCTCACGCCCTGGCTACCAGCCTTTCAGATAATGCCGAAATTGTCCAGGCTGTATCGGCAAAAGCTCAAGCGTCTGGGAAAAAGGTCGGGCAAGAACCGGTTAAGCCGGTATCTGCGGTCAAAGCAGCCGAGCTATCACACATTGATGCCGCCGGGCATCCCCGGATGGTTGACATCTCTGCCAAGCCCGATACCGAGAGGGAAGCGGTGGCAAAGAGCCTCATCAGGATGCAGCCCGCCACCCTGGCCAAGATTGTGAAGGGCGAAATCGCCAAGGGGGATGTCTTCACTACGGCACAGCTTGCCGGTATCATGGCGGCGAAGGAGACGCCCCACCTGATTCCACTCTGCCACCCGATATTGATTGGAGAGATTAGTGTTGAATTTGCGGTGGACGAGAAAGCGAGCACCGTGGAGATTACGGCGCGGGTCAAGAGCATGGGCAAGACCGGGGTCGAGATGGAAGCCATGACGGCGGCGGCGGTGGCTGCCCTCACCATCTATGACATGTGTAAAGCTGTAGACCGGGGGATGAGGCTGGACAACCTGCGTCTTGTCCGGAAGAGTGGGGGTAAGAGCGGCACTATCATACTGGAACAGGGTTAGCCGGATAATGAAATTTGAAGGGGGAGAGCGATGAAACTGTCCTGTCTGCAAGAGAATCTCAGCCGGGGGCTTGGTATCGTGGGACGGGCGATTGCCCAGAGAACCACCCTGCCCATCACCCAGAACGTCCTTCTGGCGACCGACGAGTCCCGGCTCAAGCTGGTTGCCACCAATCTGGAGATGGCGATTTCGACCTGGCTCGGGGGCAAGGTGGAGGCAGAGGGGGCGATTACCGTGCCGGCGCGGCTGATTACCGAGTTTGTGACCTCTTTACCTAATGACACAATTGATATTAGCCTGCTCCCCGGGAGCAAGACATTGCAGCTCAAATGTGCCCGGTTTGAAGCCCGTATCAGCGGGATTGATGCCAAGGATTTCCCGCCCATCCCTGCCGTGGAAGAGGGTATCACCACCAAAATTTCGGTCGCTGCACTGCGCCAGGGCATCAGTCAGGTGGTCTTCGCCGCGGCGGTTGATGAGTCCCGCCCGGTGCTCACTGGCATCCACTCCCTCTTTGAAGAGGGTAGCCTCACCCTGGCGGCGGCTGATGGCTTCCGGCTCGCCGTTTACAAGATACCCCTCTTAGAGCCAGTGAAAGAAAAGACCGAGGCAATCATCCCGGCGAGAACTCTTGCCGAGCTGAACCGGCTCATCCCTGACGATACCGAAGAGGTTCAGGTAACCGTCAACCCCAAGAAGGGGCAAGCCCTCTTCAAGCTGAAGAACACCGAGCTTGTCTCTCAACTGGTGCAGGGGACGTTCCCCCAGTATGCCCAGCTCATCCCGCAGAAGAGTGAGACCCGCTGTGAGGTGGCAGTATCCGATTTCCTGCGTGCCGCCAGGACGGCGGCAATTTTCGCCCGTGACGGGAGCAACATCGTGAGACTGCTCGTCACCCCTGGCTCAAGCCAGCTTACCCCGGGCAAGCTGACGGTCTCGGCACGCGCCGAGGAGGTCGGGGATAATGTCGGCGAGATTGATGCGGTGGTCGAGGGCAAAACTGAAGCCAAGATTGCCTTTAACGGGAGATACCTAATTGATGTGCTGAGCGTGCTCAAGGAGGAGAAGGTAGCCCTGGAGATGACCACCTCCTCAAGCCCCGGCGTCATCCGTCCTGTCGGCAGTGAGAACTATACCCATGTGGTGATGCCGATGTTCGTTCAATGGTAGTAAATTAGCTTCGAGCAAAATTAAGAGGGCGTCTGGTATAAAAGCCAGACGCCTTTTTTATTTCACTGACAAAGATTTATGTTCTGGAGGCTGGCGCCTTCTTCTTTTTGGTCTTCTGTGCTTACTAGGCAATAAAAGCTGCGCTTTGCATATGTAACTATCCTCTCTTCTATGGTGGGGGCCAACCAGATTGTCCATTCGCAACAGGTTTTGCTCCATAGTAATTTGCAAAGGCAACCAATAGTTCCTTCTCGGTGTCTTTATGATTCATAGAAATTATCCATACAACATTACATCCATGGTGAGCCGCATACTCGTAAAAAGGCCAGTAATAACTTCGGTCACGGTCTGATATTCTTTGTGAGCAATACCTTTTATGGGTTTTCAATCGCGTTCTCAGATTATTGGAGCGTCCAATGTAGTAAACTCCTGAACTACCATTTTTATCACTCCAAGGATAAACGTACTCCGTATGGTCGGATAACATAATATAAACGCCTGGTTTTTCAGGGATATGCTCTTCCTGTAACCTCTCAATGTTTACCGGAGCCATCTTTACTTTTAACCAGGGCAATTGCCTACTCATATACTGCCTCCCAGAAGATTCTTGACTCCCTTCCACTTTGGCTTGTTCCAGTATCCCGATTATAACAGGCTTGGCATCTACATCAAAGCGACCTGTTATCTCTCTGGCGTGCAGTTTTGGAGTTTTAGTAGTAATATATCGCACATCGTATTGTTATCTAACTTAAACGTAACGCAGAAGGAAGTGCGATAAATCTATGGAAATAACCTCTAAGAAGTCCGGGATACGCTCATATCTTTCGGGGATGCTCTTGCTCTTTGTCCTCGCCCACTTTTTCCACCACCTGATTCCCGGGCTGTTGAACCCGCTTTTGCCTTACATCCGCGAGGAGTTTAGCCTGAGCAATACCCAGATTGGCTGGCTGACCTCGGCTTTCACCCTGACCTACGGCTTCAGCCAGTTGCCTATCGGGTGGCTGGCTGACCGCATCGGTTCCCGCTGGGTTGTTACCATGGGTGTTTTCGGCGTCGCCGTCATGGGGTTTCTCACCGGGCTCTCCCCGACCTTCCCAATTCTCGTTATTTGCATGATATTGATGGGCATCATCGGCGGGGGCTACCACTCCGCCGCAGCCCCCCAAATCTCTGACTCAACCGCGCCGGAAAACCGCGGGGCGGCGCTCGGCATCCACCAGGCGGGAGGTAGTGCCAGCCCCTTCATCGTCCCGGTAGCTGCCGCCGCTGTCGCTGTCGCTTTTGGTGGCTGGCGTAGCTCATTTATTGTTATCTCCATCCCGGGGATAGTGTTCGGGGTGATAGCCTTCCTGCTGATGGGAAAGTCTAAGAGAATGACCAGACCGCAGGCAAAGGAAGAGAAGTCAGCGATGGCACCGGCCAACGCCGATAGCCTCACCAAGGTCGGGGCTTTTATCGTCCTGAGCGTGATAGGTCAGGCTATCATACAGACCGTAACTACATTTATCCCCGTCTTCATGGTGAGCCGTTTTAAGACGAGCAAGGAGACGGCGGCGGTCTGGCTCACCATCGCCCGCTCCGGCGGAATGCTGGCGGGACCTCTCGGCGGGCTTCTCTCCGACCGAATCGGTAAACTGAATATTATGGTCGTGGCGAGCCTGCTGGTCAGCCCTGCCATCTATTTGATTAATCTGATGCCCTATGGAGTTCCCCTGGGCGCGGTGCTTATTTTAATCGTCATGGTGCAGTATGTCCGTATGGTCATCTCCGAGTCTTACATCATAAGCCAGATAGCCGAGTCCAAACGCTCGACGGCGCTAGGTGTCTACTACTTCGCCAGCCGTGGTGCTCCCGGGCTCACCGCGCCGCTCCTGGGATTTCTCTTCGACCACCTCAGCTTCGGTAGCGCCCTGGGGCTCACCGGGCTAACCATGTTCGTGACAACGCTTGCCCTATCCCCGGTACTCTTGAAGAGAAAGAGGGTAGCGGGTTAAAGCCTGGGCGCTGTCGTTTGGCTAGGTTCTGTATCTGGGCTTAAGTTGCTCAAATGCTGGGAAAGGTCTATAATAACCACCAAAACCTCATATAATTCATAATCTTTTGGCTGTGCCGGCAGAGGAAGTAAGCATTGATGAAAGCGAGTTCCGCGCCTCGCCGTGGGGGAAAGAGAATGGGAACGGGAAGCCCGCATGTAGGTGTGGGCTTTTTTATTATCATCTGAAGGACGGTGCGTATTGGCTAAAGTCAAACTCAGACTCCCCTCCTGGATTGCTAGGATGCTTGATGCTAAAGCTACCGGCTGGCTTACCCTGGAGAAGGAGATGAAGGATAGTGCCACTGTTGACAACCTGCTCATGAATCTCGTCGCCACCTATCCGGGCTTTCGTGAGGCGGTCTTCAATCCGGATACGGGTGGTCTGAACGACCAGATAAGCGTTATCCTCAATAACAAGCTCCTGACCTTCAAGGAGGTCTCAGAGACCAGGCTCAAGGATGGTGATACCATTGTTCTTTTGCCTTTATATTATGGAGGCTAATAGCGAAGTAAGGAGGCGCTAGCGGGAAAAGAGGCTTATATCGGTCAAAACAGGTAGGAGGAATAAGAAGGAGGTATAAATGGCACCAGAGAAGGCTCCGGCCTACGAAGGCAAGTTCGTAAGAGTCAACCTATCGACCAAGAGAATCACGACGAAGACCCTTGAACAAAGCGTAGTGAAGAAATACGTGGGCGGGACGGGCTTCGGCGCTAGGATTCTCTATGACGAGGTCCCGCCGGGTGTGGAGTGGGCAGACCCGGAGAACCGGATGATATTTGCCACTGGTCCGATTGGTGGCACGAGGGTATCGGGCACAGGTACGTTTTCGTTGGTGACCAAAGGCCCTCTCACCAATGGTGGCACTGCCACCCAGGCTAACGGCTACTTCGGAGCTTATTTGAGGTTCAACGGGCTGGTCGGGGTAATTGTGCAGGGAGCTGCCGACCACTGGGTCTACCTCTACATTCATGACGGCAAGGCAGAGCTCAAAGATGCCCGGCACCTACTCGGGAAAGACACCTGGGAGACCGAAGATACCATCAAGAAGGAACTTGGTTTCAACGAGAGGGGGATGAGCGTCTTCTGCATCGGGCCGGCGGGTGAGAACCTGATTAAGTTTTCCGGTGTCATCGGGGACAAGGGACACGCTGCCGCCCACAACGGCACCGGTGCGGTGATGGGTTCCAAGCGGCTCAAGGCGATTGCGGTTGCCCGGGGTAAGGGTAGCGCCCCGGTTTTTGATGCTGAGAAACTTGCTGAACTGGCGCAGGCGATGAACGACAACATCGTGAGCACGCCGGCGGGGCAGAACTCGTTCAACTGGGGGACGAGCATGTCTTTCCCGGGTGCGCTTTCTATAGGCTACCTGCCGGTCAAGAACATGAACACCAACCTCTTCCCCAACCACGAGGCGTTTTTAGGTGAGAACTACCGCAAGAGCAAGAGCTTTGAGATTAAGCCCAGCCCCTGCTGGGCCTGTCCCACGCATCACCTCCACATCATGACGGTCAAGGATGGGCCCTATGCCGGTTATGTGGGTGAGGAGCCCGAGTATGAGTGCTGGTCGGAGCTTGGTCCCAATCTGATGAACTATGATATCCCGGGGGTCTTTGTGCTGTCCAACGAGGTGGACAAGCTCGGCTTTGATGTCAACGAAGCGGGCTGGCTCATGTCCTTTGTGGTTGACATCTACGAGCGGGGCATTATTGGTAAGGAGGACACCGGCGGGCTGGAGATGAAGTGGGGGAATGTCGAGGCGGTGAGGCGGATGCTGCACAAGGTGGCGCATCGCGAGGGGTTTGGCAACATACTGGCGGAGGGCATCAAGCGGGCGGCGGAGCAGATTGGTGGGGAAGCCCTGAAGTATGCGGCTTACATCCAGAAGGGTCATGCTCCCCGCGGTCACGACCACCGGGCGCGCTGGACTGAGGAGCTGGACTATGCCACCTCCAGCCAGGGTACGATCGAGACCGGTCCCATCATGGGGGCGATACCTGCCGAATTCAAACTGCCGGCATTTACCGACCCGTACTCTACCGACCAGGTAGCTCTTATGGTAGCCAAGTTTAAGCCGAGACGTCAGTTCATCGACCTCCTGGGGCTCTGCAACATGAGGGCGGGGCCGGACTTCACTCTCCTTTTAAACATTGTTAACGCCGCCACGGGCTGGAAAATGACGTTTGAGGATGCCGTTGCTGCTGCCGACAGAGAAGTGAATCTGATGCGGGCTTTCAATCTGAGGCACGGGGTCAGCCTGGCGGTGGAAGCCCCGTCAATCCTGTACAGCTCGGTGCCGGTGGATGGTCCGGCGAAGGGCAAGGACATCAAGCCGGGCTGGAGCCACATGCTGGACGAGTACTACAAGCACATGGGCTGGGACAGGAAGTCGGGCAAGCCCTGGCCGGAGACACTTAAGAAGCTGGGACTCAACAAGGAGGCTGAAGACCTCTGGAAGGAGAGGTAGCCCGGCTGGGTCTTCAAAAGTCAGGACTTTTGGAAGCTGTACCTGAGCTATAGTCAGAAAAGGAGTGTCGGCTATGCTTGCCAGACATACAGGGGAAGGAGCAGTGGGCAGTGGAGTTCTGACATGACATAATGAAAGGCGGGGAGCAGAAAATGTTCCCCGCCGTTTTATTGGTAGCGGTCTTGTTGAGCTAAGGAGGTGGGTATAGGACAGAAGTAACGGAAACAACCGATAAGGTCGGAAAATAATTAAGGAGGATAAAATGGCCGAAGAGCAAGAAGAAAGGATGCTGGTTGACAAACTGAGACCAACGGCAGAGTTGGCGCTCAAGCAACAGGCAGTGGTTGATGTCAAGGCGGAAGAGAGAATCCGCATCGGTGATGCCCTTGCCGAAATGCTCAAGGAAGAGGGGGTGGAGTATATTCCCTTCCTTACCGGGGGTAACACCGGTATCTTCATCCGTTCGGCACAGCAACAGAAAATAAAGTGTGTCCATGTGCGCCACGAGCAGACTGCCGGCTTTTTCATGAGTGGCTGGGGGACAGTGACCCGCCGCCCCACCCTTGCCATGCATGTTGGTGGGACAGGACTTACCAACTTCAGCACCGGGCTTGTCCAGGCTTACTCCTCAGGCTCTCCCGGCGTTGCCCTGTCCTGTGAAACCGGCCTCTTTGATGACGATAAGTACGGCAATCAGGGTCTGGCGCGGGCAGAGAACCAGTTCCGCGGCATCTGCAAGTGGGTGAGGAAGGTAAGCACACCGAATACCTTCCTCTGGCAGATGAAGAGGGCTTTCCGCAGCGCCGTGACGCCGCCTACCGGGCCGGTATCCATCGCCGTGGCCGCTAGCGAAATCAACCCCAGTCAAAACCAGCTGGTACCCAGAAGAGTTCTCTATCAGGCGTATCGCCCCGGCTATTGGAAACCCGACCCCGCACCGCAGCAGTATCTGGCTAACCCCGTCCTGGTGGAGCGGGCGGTCAAATGGCTCATGGAAGCCGAGAGACCAGTTCTTATCGCCGGCTCCGCCGCCCACATGCAGGACTGCCAGGAGGAGCTAAGGGAGTTTGCCCACCTTCTTGGAGTCCCCTCGAGTGGCAGACGCACCGCCAGGGGCATCATTTCTGAGCTGGATGACCTGAACTACGGCAGGCGTGCCCGGGGTCCCGTCTTTGACCAGGCTGACCGCTGTATCGTGTTCGGACTCAGGATTGGTGTTCTGGAAGGCTATGGTAACCCACCCTTCTTCCCCCACAAAATTCGCTACTGCCAGATTCAGGACTGCCCTGAGAACACCGAGCTAAATCTACCTACAGATATTGAGATTTACGGGAATCTGAAGCAGACACTGAAGCAAATGATTCAGGTGGCCAAGGACATGGGCGTTAAGAAACCGGTGGCGAAATGGGAGAAGTGGCGCCAGTTCGTCAAAGACACCGAGGCAAGCTATAAGGCGCGGGTGCTCGCTAGAACCGATAGAATGGCACACCAGATGCCGGTGCATCCCGACCTGGTCGGACGCTACGTCTCCGAGGTGATGAGCGAAGACTACAACAATGACTGTATCTCTATCATTGATGGCTTTACGGCTTCAGCTTACTTCACCGCCTGGAACATCGCGACAAACAGTGGTCACAACCTGGATGCCTCTGAGACCATCGGCATCGGGCATTCCTTCGGGTTGGCGCTGGCGTGCGGACTGGCAACCAACCGCTCCAAGCCCATCTTTGCCATTTTGGGTGATGGTGCGGTGGGTGCCGCTGGCATGGACGTCGAGTCATGCGTCAGGTGGAACATCCCGGCGGTTTTTCTCCACGAGAACAATAATACCCTCATCAACGGCATGTGGGAACTATACTGGTCTAAGACCTGTGCCGTTGAGGGCAACATCCTCCATGATAGTTGGGAGACCATGCCCTGGATACACTACGAGAAGATGTTCGCCGAAGTAGGCGCCCACCCCGAGTTTGTGGAGAGACCGGAGCAGCTCAAGCCCGCCGTCAAGAGGGCTTTTGAGGTTGCCATGAAGGAGAAGAGACCTGCCTTTGTCGAGGTGTTTGTTGATATGGACGTCATCCATTCAACATTCGCTCAGCCAGGGAGCATAATCGGCACGTCAGCCCAGTTTAAGTGGGACGAGCTGCCGGACAAGGGTAAGCGGATGATGGCTACCCAACTGGTTAGCCCGGCCGTGCTCCCCAGACTGCCCAAGGACTGGCAGGAGGGTATCGCCTCTTTCCAGAAGAAGTAGTATAAAGGTTATACAGGAACCGAAAAGGGGGGTCAGCGATGGCTCCCCTTTATTATTGAACCGCATTGATTTTATTGAATTCCGAGATGGAAGCTGAGTAAACTTACTCAACCGTTGGCTTGCAGACTACGCACAATTGAAATTCAGGCGGGAGCTTGTATAATGTAAAGGCGAAATACTGAGGAGTAAGTTTTGAGCATAAAAAGAGAATATATCGGCCGGATTTCAGTTAAGCTGGCTAACGGCAGAAAGCTTGAGCTTTCCGTCTATAAGTCGGGGCGCAGTATCTGGCTTAATGAGGCTCTGGTGCCGGCTAATCGTAGCTTTTCATGGCAGGGAATTGACATCGAGATTGGCGAGCGCAACCGCTCAACCGTGGAGAGTCGTGACTGGCTGGAGTACACGGGTAAGGCGCTATTTTGAATATCGAGCCAAGCAAGCGGAATTTTTTCGGTCATTGTCGGACTTGCCCCGGTTCTTACGAATATATTCATTGCGAGCCGAAGGCGAAGCAATCCGTCCCCGCTCTGCAAGACAGGCGAAGGGTGGTTGGGGTTGACAACTAAGCGACAATATAAAATCAATTTGACCCTGCTTCGGAAAGAGTCTATAATATAAGTCCGAAATAGCCTGTTGGAGGCTTTTTAAACGCTAACTGGGCTTCATGAGAGTTGCGGCGTCTTTGGGGTCTATGCCCCTGGCGATGACGTCGCCCGTCTAACCTTTTTTGCCCTTTTTGCCCTTCAACACCGTGGTCAGGAGAGCGCCGGTATTGCTTCCGCCGATGGGAAAGAGATTTCCCTTTTCACCGGCATGGGCTTGGTGTCTCAGGTCTTTGACGAAGACGCCCTGACCAAGCTCAAGGGGCATATCGCTATCGGTCATAACCGCTACTCCACTGCCGGCTCCAGCCGTATCCAGAACGCCCAGCCTATTTTAGTTGGTGATGGCGAGAACAGGATAGCTATCGCTCACAATGGCAATATCGTTAACGCCGCAGAGCTTTTCAAGGAGCTTAGTGAGAAGGGCGTCAAGTTCCATACCACCACTGATTCCGAGGTGATTGCCAATCTTATCGTCTCCGCCCCGGCGAGTGACTGGGTGGAGAGGATACGCTACGCCATGCGTCGTCTCCGGGGAGCTTACTCCCTCACGGTTATGACCAGAGACAGGCTTTTTGGGGTGCGTGACCCGCACGGGGTGCGTCCTCTTTGTCTGGGTAAGGTCAAGGGGGGCTGGGTCATCGCCTCGGAGAGCTGTGCCCTCGACCATATCGGTGCGGTGTTTATGCGTGAGATTGAGCCGGGAGAGATTACCACAGTCTCTGAGAACGGCGTTGAGAGCTCCTACGAGAAACCGGGACGCAAAGGGCTATGCATCTTTGAGTACATCTATTTTGCCCGTCCCGACAGCGTCATCAACGGCAGGTTGCTCTACGAGGCGCGCCTGGCGATGGGGGCAAGGCTAGCTGAGGAATACCCGGTTGAGGCAGACCTGGTGATTGGGGTGCCGGACTCAGCCACCGTTGCCGGGCTGGGCTATGCCCGGAAGTCGGGGATAACCGTCGCGGAGGGTCTCATCAAGAACCGCTATGTTGGCAGGACATTCATCCAGCCCGACCAGCGTATCCGGGACCTGGGGGTCAAGCTTAAGTTCAATCCCCTGCCCGAAATACTCGGTGGCAAGAGGCTGGTTGTCGTGGATGACTCAATTGTGCGCGGGACGACCACGCCCAAGATAGTTGCCCTGCTCCGGAGTGCCGGAGCTAAGGAAGTTCATATGAGAATCTGCTCACCGCCCATCCGCCATCCCTGCTTCTTCGGCGTGGACATGGCGACCCGAAGGGAGCTTATCGCCTCCCAGAAAAGCGTGGAAGAGGTGAGGGAGTTTATCGGGGCTGACAGCCTCGGCTATTTGAGCCTTGAGGGGCTGATACAGTCAATTGCTTTGCCCAAAGAGACCTTCTGCACCGCCTGCTTCACCGGGGACTATCCCATTCCTGTCCAGCTTGACATGGACAAGTTTGCCCTGGAAAAGATGGCTACCCAGCGGTAGACTACAACACTGTCATCGCGAATGTAGCGAAGCAATCCGTCTCTTCATCGCAATATAGGAAGCGGATTGCCACGGGCTAAAGCCCTCGCCATGACACCACAGAACCTTGTTGCCCGTTAGCCTGTCTGGTGGTATTATTTCAGTGCTGGTAAAACAGTTAGTTCATGGCTTGGAAGGGATACTGTCCTATGGAGGCTTATGCTCAGGCTGGGGTTGATACCAGCCTCGCCGCCAGGGCGAAGGAGCGCATCAAGAAGCTGGCTGAGTCCACCTATCTTCCGGAGGTCCTTTCTGGCGTAGGCTCTTTCGGCGGGCTTTTTGAGTTCAAAGGCTACCGGGAGCCGGTCCTGGTCTCCCACGTGGACGGGGTCGGCACCAAGCTCCTCATCGCCTCGGCTTTAGGCAGGCATAACACCGTCGGTATTGACATCGTGAACCACTGCGTCAACGACATCCTGACGCTGGGTGCGCAGCCGCTCTTCTTTCTGGACTACATAGCGATGGGGAGGCTTTCTCTCGAGAAGGTTGGGGCTATCGCCGAGGGACTGGCTTCTGCCTGCCGTGAAGCCGGCTGTGTCCTGATTGGCGGAGAGACCGCCGAGATGCCCGGCATGTATTCTGGAGAGGACTACGACCTCGCCGGATTCATCGTCGGGGTCGTGGGGAAGCCCCGGATGATTACGGGTAAAGGCATAGTTGCGGGCGATGTCATTATTGGGCTTCCCTCAAACGGGCTTCACACCAACGGCTACTCACTGGTGCGCAAGGTCTTCGGGACTCAAGCTAAGACCCTGAACACCTTCTACGCGGAGCTGGGGCGGACTCTCGGTGATGAGCTGATGCGTCCCCACCGGAGCTATCTCAGGGAATTGAAGCCATTACTTCCCCACATCAAAGGGTTGGCGCACATCACCGGGAGCGGTCTGGTGGGAAACGTGCCCCGGGTCTTACCCGGGGGGCTTGCCGCCCGCTTTGACAGCGCGAGGTGGCAGGTGCCTCCAATTTTTAATATGATTCGTAAACGGGGTAATGTCTCTCTGGACGAGATGTATCATGTCTTCAACATGGGTCTGGGCATGGTGCTTATTGTGTCGGAGTCAAAAATGGGAAAGATAACCGGAGCCCTGCCCGAGGCGCTTCTGGTGGGTGAGGTGGTTAAGCAATCCGGTAGCGCTCGCGTGATAATAGACGGTAAGGGTTACCGGCGAGACAAGGTTGATTAAGGAGAGAAAATGCGCGCAATCATGAGTGTTTCCGACAAGAGCGGTCTGGCTGACTTCGCCCGGGAACTCAGTCGATTGGACTATGAGATTTTCAGCACCGGAGGGACGAAAAAAGCTCTAGATGAAGCCAGGGTAAAGGTAACCAGCATCTCCGACCTTACCGGCTTTCCCGAGATTTTGGACGGCAGGGTTAAGACGCTCCACCCGGCGATATACGGGGGTATCCTGGCGAGGCGGGGGCTACCCGAGCACATGGCAGAGCTTAAGAAGAACAAAATCGGCACCATCGACTTGGTTGCGGTCAATCTCTACCCCTTCGTCGAGACAGTACTCAGACCGGGGGCGACCTTCGCCGATGCCATTGAGAATATTGACATCGGCGGTCCCACGCTACTTCGAGCCGCCGCCAAGAACTTTGAGAGCGTACTGGTCGTGGTTGACCCGAAGGACTATCCCTTAATTATTGAGAGGCTCAAGAGCGGCGGCGCCGATGTCGACTTCCGTAAGATGCTTGCACAGAAGGCTTTCCAGCACGTGGCCCTGTACGATACTGCCATTTCGCAGTACCTGGGGCAGGGGACAAGGGATTTCCCCGAGGAGATGACCATTGCTCTGAAGAAGCGTTTCCCGCTCCGCTACGGCGAGAACCCGCACCAGAAGGCAGCTTTTTACTCGGAGCTTGTAGTCAGCCCGGGACAGAACACCGGGATTACCTGGGCGAAGGTGCTGGGAGGCAAAGAGCTTTCTTATAACAACATCATGGACGCCGACTCCGCCTGGGGGGTGGTGACCGACTACGCCGCCCCGACGGTGGGCATTATCAAGCACGCCAATCCCTGTGGGCTCGCCAGCTTTGATGACCTTGCCGAAGCCTACCAGCGGGCTTTGTCAGGTGACCCTCTGGCGGCTTTCGGTGGGATTGTTGCCTGTAACCGCAGAGTTACCCCGGCGATGGCAGAGGTGATGAGGGCGGTCTTCTATGAAATTGTCATCGCCCCGGGCTACGAGCCTCAGGCGCTTGAAATACTCAGGCGCAAGCGTGACCTGCGTATTCTGGAAGCCGAGTTGCCCCCGGACTATGGTAACACCCCGCGGCTCCAGATTGATTACCGGCGGGTGAAGGGTGGTTTTCTGGTTCAGGACGCCGACGCTCTGGCTGAAGGAGATGTTGAACTGAAAACAGTGACCCAGCGCGAGCCAACCCCGGAAGAGGTGAGAGATATGGTCTTCAGCTGGCGGGCGGTGAAGTGGGTCAAGTCCAACGCTATCGTTCTGGCTAAAGACAGGATGATGGTGGGGATGGGGGCGGGACAGCCCAGCCGTATTGCGAGTGTTATGATTGCGAAAGAGAGAGCCGGCGAGCGCTCTAAGGGGAGCGTCATGGCGTCTGATGCCATGTTCCCCTTCCCGGATAGCGTGGAGGCAGCGGCGGCAATGGGGGTGACGGCAATCATCCAGACCGGTGGTTCTATTCGGGATGAGGAATCAATCAAAGCCGCCGACAAATCCGGACTGGCGATGGTCTTTACCGGCAGGAGACACTTCCGACATTAGCGTTGGCACCTAGGAGATGAGGTCGTGGCAAATGTCGTTTTGGTTATAGATATGCTGAGAGGCTTTTTGGAAGGGGGCTATCCACTCTATTGTGGGGCGGCCTCACGGCGTATCATTCCTAAGGTAAAGAGTCTTCTCGAAGAGGAAATCAACAAAGGTGCTAAGGTTTTCTTTATCTGTGACCGGCACGCTAAAGATGATGCCGAATTTAAGATGTTTCCACCCCACTGCATTGAAGGTAGTGCGGAGTGCGAGGTCATCCCTGAGCTGGCTTCATTCCCGGGCGAGGTTATCCCTAAAAAGCGTTATAGTGCCTTCTTTGAAACTCTGTTGGGTGAGAAGTTAGCTCAGCTCAAGCCGGATAAAGTCATCGTTTGCGGTGTCTGCACCGATATTTGTGTCATGCATACCGTTGCCGATGCGCGGAACCGTGGCTACGAGGTTGAAGTGCCGGTCGCCTGCGTTAGCTCCTTTGATGAGAAGGCGCATGTCATGGCTTTAGAGCATATGGCGAAGATTTTAGGGGCAAGAATCACTCAGCCAATGCCACCGGCAATTAAGCCGACTGGGCTTGAAATCTGGGATGCCGTTTTAAGCGGGGATACGGCGGATATCTACTTTGCCCGCACGGTAGAGGTGCTGCGTGGCGAAAATCTGAACCCCGTAGTGACGGCTGAGGTTTTTGCCAGCCGGGGTGGAGTGCTCTGTGGTATAGAGGAGGTCAAGGTTCTGCTTGGGCGGATTCTGTCCAGGGAGAACTGTGAAGTCTGGGCGCTGGAAGAAGGTGCTACTATCGCGGGAAAAGAGGTCACGTTGAGGCTCAAGGCGCCTTACCAGAGCTTTGGACTTCACGAGACAGCTATCACTGGCATCCTGGCTCATTGTACCGCCTGGGCGACGGCGGCGAGGGAGTGCGTGGGGGCGGCAAGAGGGATACCGGTAATCAGCTTTGGGGCTCGGCATGTCCACCCCAACGTTGCCGGGATTATGGACTATTCAGCCATGGTCGGCGGTTGCGCCGGCTGCTCCAGCATCCTTGGGGCGAGGCTGGCTGGTGTCAGACCCTCCGGCACCATGCCCCATGCCCTCATCCTGGTTATGGGTGATACCGTAAAAGCCACTGTGGCTTTTGACAAGCACATACCACCTGAAGTGCCCCGTGTTTCGCTGGTCGATACCTTTAAGGATGAAGCTGAAGAAAGTCTGAGGGTAGCCGGGGCGCTGGGTGATAAGCTGAGCATGGTCAGGCTGGATACGCCCTCGGAGCGGGGACGGGTTACGGCTGATTTGGTGAGAGAAGTAAGGGCAAGACTAGACCTGGCTGGCTTCAAGAAGGTTGGCATCTTTGTCAGCGGGGGCTTTACTCCCCAGCGGATTAAGGAATTTGTTGAGGGTGGGGTGCCTGTTGATGGCTTTGGCGTGGGGCATTACATCAGCGGGGCTGAGACCAATGACTTCAAGCTTGACCTTAAAGAGATTGAAGGTAAGCCTATTTCCAAGCGGGGCAGGCTTCCGGGTCTCACCCCGGCGCCAAGGCTTAAGCGGATAATGTAAGGTCAGTAAGTCTTATTCTGATTAAAAGCCAGCTTGGTATCTATCGCGCTGTGAAGATGGCTCAAGTTTTGTAGTGTTCAAATTTGAGTTTCAAAACTCTTTTGGTTTCTTCGCTCACCTTAACCCGCTCATCAATTCTGAGTCCCACCAGCCAGACAATCTGGGTGGGGTTTGCCACAATCGGGACGCTCTTCCGCACTCGGCGGGGCACTTTGGCGTCAATCATGAACTCGCCTACCTTTTTGGTCTCTGCCATGCCCAGCGGCTGAAACCTGTCGCCCCGCTTCCGGCTGCGCACCAGTAGCTTATTGCCTGCCCTGTCTGCGTCCAGATACGCGGTAAATTCTGCCCTTTTGATGTTAGCTTGATCGCGGCTCATCAGTTCTGCCTCAATGCTCCAGCCGGGGATTAGCGTTATCCCCGGTATCTTGATAGGGATTTCGATTTCCAGTTGGCGGGCAGTTAGCGCTGAAGCATCCTTGCTTAAAATGTATCTCCCGTAGTCATTAGTAAAGGTAAGCCCTCGTGGTAGATTGATGCTTCTACCCGCTGGCTTGGGCAAAAAGTCTAACATACCTTCGATGTGCTTTAGCTCAATCTGTCTGGTATCCCCGACGAGTTTCTCTATCGCCCGGAGTAACAGGTTACGCTTGATAGCTGGATGGAGTTTTGACAACTCTTCTTTATAAAAGACCAGGAACTTATCTGTATTTAGAAAAACCACTTTGCTGGTGGACTTTTCGGTCTCTTGGTCAACATAGGCGATTTCATCCGAAGCGATTTTGGCGGTGCGTCTCAGGGCGTTCTCGATTTCCGGGTTATACTGTCTGAGGAGGGGTAGAAGCTCAAGACGGAGGCGGTTCCTCAGGGTAGAGAGGGAAAGGTTGGTTGAGTCGGTGCGCGGAGTTACGGCGTGGCTCCGGCAGTAGTCTTCCGTCTCTTCGCGGGTGATTTCAAGCAGTGGCCGAATGACAGTGATACCTTTCCCCTGTGAGTGCCACAGGTTGCTCGCTCTGAGGCCGATTAAGCCTCTGGTGCCGCTACCCCTGATTAAATGCATCAATACCGTCTCGATGTGGTCGTTTGCCGTGTGCCCAACGGCGACCTTGGTAGCGCCAGTTTTCTCAGCAAGCTCAGCGAAGAAGGCGTAGCGCACCTCCCGGGCGGCTTCTTCCAGAGACATCTGCTTTGTCTTCTGATAGGCTTTGACGTTGCGCTTTTTCATGGTAACAGGGATACGCAGCTTTTTTGACAGTCCGGCGACAAACCTGGCATCGGCTTCGGCTTCAGCCCCGCGTAGCCCGTGGTTCAAATGGGCAACATGGAGTTTAATACCTAATTTATCTTTCAGTTCGTTCAGAACGAGGATAAGGCAGGTTGAGTCAGGCCCGCCCGAGACACCGGCAAGCAGGACTTCTCCGGGCTCAATCAGACTGTTTCCCCGGATGAAGT
This sequence comes from Chloroflexota bacterium, assembly GCA_043800335.1. Lineage (GTDB taxonomy): Bacteria > Chloroflexota > Dehalococcoidia > Dehalococcoidales > JAZDNC01 > JAZDNC01. Next base: position 48,607 of record JAZDNC010000012.1, on the reverse strand, counting down.
CCAGAACCCTTTTATCCAGTGTTTTAGCCTGTTTTTTTTCTGGCATAGGACACGCTAGGTGTTTATGAGATGACAGCGGTCGTTAAAGAGTGAAAGAAATGGCCCGTAGCTGTCAAAATTGATGGCGCTCACACTGGTCTCGCCAATCCGGAATCTGCCGAGCTGGGTCGCCGGGAGTCCCAGTACGGCGCTGATGATAGCGGCGATGACAAAGTAGTGGCTGACCACGATTACGGTGCCGTCCTGATGTTTCTCGGCGATACGCAGGACAGCGTCCCAGGCGCGCTTTTGCAGTTCTTCCAGGGCTTCACCGCCACAGCTCTTGAAGAGAAGCTCGGACTCGTCCCCGCCCTTGACCAGTTGCTGGAGACGGCTGCCAATCTCACCGATGGGCGTTCCCGCCATCGTCCCGCAGTCAATCTCCCGGAAAGCCTCCTCAACGGTTACCTTAAGCCCGTAGCACTGGGCAATCGCCGTGGCGGTGGCGAGCGCCCGGCTCAGGGGGCTGGAATAGACGCCTCTCACCTCTTCTTTTTTGAATCTCTCGATAAGGCAGCGGCACTGTCTTTCACCTTCTTCGTTCAGGATGGTGTCGTGACCGCCTCCCTGGATGCGCCTTGACTGGTTCCAGCTGGTCTGGGCGTGCCTGATTAAAATCACTCTCAGCATCAATACCTCTTCAGATTTTTATGAAGTTCTAGCTTTTTCAGGATAAGCTCGGTGCGGTGGATGAGGCGCGGCGAGCCGGTGAACCCCAGAGCCAGTGCCACCTGCTCCGGTCTCCCCGAGCCGGTCTCATCACAACGCAATCTCATTCCCAGTGTGACCAGACCCTCCTGGCAGTCAATAAGCCACAGCTTGGATACGAGCGCTCTCAAGTCATAATGGCGTGTCCCGGTATCCCGCTCATGGTGCCAGGGTAGTTCTTTTAAAGAGAGAAGGTAGGCTATATTCTGTTCCACCTCTTCCCGGCTTTTTTCGCTGTCCATAGCCACCTGATATTCGGCAAAGCTCACCTGCGACTGGAGGGAGGGGAGTAGCAAAGCCACCTGATAGGCGCTGAGTAGCTCAATTCCTTTTGGTAGCTCTTTTTTCATCAGGGTCATAAAATAGGGGACAGGGATACTGCGGTAGCACTCGATGTCCATGAGTTCAGCCTGACTGGTGGCGCCGACGGGGAGGGGGGCGGCGAAGGCGATGCGGGGGTGGGGATTGAACCCCTGTGAATAGGCGAGTGGTATCTCTGCCCGCTGGAAAGCCCTCTGCCAGAGCCGGCTCATGTCGAGGTGGGAGATGAACTTGAGCTCTTCCCCCCGGCTGAACTTAAGGCGCAATCGCTCCATGCTCTTCCCTGGTGAAAAGAACTTCCTCTATCTTAACCCCCTGCATCCGGGTGATGGTTAGCTTGAGATTTTTATAGTGTAACTGCTCTCCCTGTCTTGGAATGTGCCCCAGAACGCTTAAAACGAAACCCGCCACGGTTTCATAATCACCTTCAGGTAAGCTGAGCTTGAGCTCCTCATTTACTTCAACAATCCGCATACTGCCATCCACCTGGAAGGTAGACTCATTGACTATCTCAAAGTCTTTGTCTGCCGTACCCAGCTCATCGCCGACCTTGCCGATGACCTCCTCCGCCATGCGGGCGAAGCTCATGATGCCGGCGGTGCCGCCGTACTCATCCACTACCACCGCCATGCGGTAATTGGACTCCCGCATCTCACTAAAGAGCTTGCTCACTAGCTTGCTCTCGGGGGTGAAATAGACAGGGCGGATGAGCTTAACCACCGGGGAGTCCTGATTAAGACTGCCATTAGCTAAGCCGACGAGGATGTCTTTTTCGGAAAGGATACCGATGATATTGTCCAGATTGTTTTTGTAGACGGGGACCTAGGACAGGGGGAGTCTTGAATAAAGAGCAAAGTAGTCGGCGACTTTTGAACCCTGCTCCAGACCAGCGATGTCGGTGCGGGGCACCATGATTTCCCGTACCGGGCGGTCGCCGAACTCAAAGACATTGTAGAGCATCTCGGCTTCATCCTCGTCCACTGTCCCTTCTTTGTAGCCCATCCTTATCAGGGTGCGGATTTCCTCGGTGCTGGTGGCAGGATGGGGTGCCGGCTTTCTGTCCACCGCCCGGGTCAGGCGGGAGGTAATCCAGCTAAGTGCGGCGACGACCGGCATAAGCAAGCGGGAGATTAGCTCCATCGGGCGGGCGAAGCTAGTCGCAACCCGTTCATTATGACGGACGGCTATCGTCTTGGGGGTGCTGTCGCCGAAGATGAGCAGGATGAAGGTGAGTCCGAATGTGGCGATGAGGGCTCCTTGCCGGACGCCCGCCAGTGATACCGCGAGCAGTGTCGCCAGCGCAGAGGCTGCCGTATTGACAAACATATTGCCCAGGAGCACGGTGTAGAGAAGGCGCTCCGGCTTTTCCAGAAGGCGGGCGACGCGTCTTGCCCCCTTTGCCTTGGTCTCAATCATGTGCTGGACTCTGAGCTTTGAGAGCGACATGAAAGCGGTTTCCGCGCCGGCAAAGAACGCGGAAAGCACAATGCATATAACCAGCAGGCTCAGGTAGATGTAGTTTTCTAATGTCATAGTCAGTCTAAAGTATGTCAACTCATAATAACATTCGCTATTTTGGCTGTCAAAGCTGTGCTATAATGCGCCCGATGAAAATCTTGGGGATTGACACCTCCTGCGATGAGACGGCGGCGGCGGTGGTCGAGGATGGGGAGAGGGTCCTGTCCAACATGATTGCCTCGCAGGTGGACATCCATGCCCGCTACGGCGGGGTGGTGCCCGAGGTTGCTTCCCGGCAGCACATTCTGGCGATTCTCCCGATTATCACCCGGGCGATGGATGAAGCTCAGGTTGCCTGGAAGGAGCTGGACGGCATCGCCGTGACCAACGGTCCCGGGCTGGCTGGTTCACTTCTGGTCGGGGTGAACGTCGCCAAAGCCATCGCTCTGGCACATGCCCTGCCCTTTAGCGGGGTAAATCATCTTGAGGGGCACATCTATGCCTGCTTCCTTACCGGCAATGAGATTCATTTTCCTCTCATCGCCCTTATCGTCTCGGGGGGACACAGCGACCTTGTCCTCATGAAGGGGCACGGGGATTACACCCTGATTGGGGAGACCCGTGATGACGCCGCCGGGGAAGCCTTTGACAAGGCAGCCCGGATTCTGGGGCTTGGCTACCCCGGGGGTCCCGCCATTGAGCAGGCAGCCCGCAGAGGTATTCCTTCTCTTAACCTGCCCCGCGCTTGGCTGAGAGGGAGTTTTGATTTCAGCTTTAGCGGGCTCAAGACCGCCCTGCTCCGTCTGGTTGAGGGGGGTAAAATCTCAGGCGATTCCGCTGCCGCTGACGCCGCCGCCAGCTTTCAGGAAGCGGTAGTTGAGGTCCTAGTGGGCAAGACACTTGAGGCGGCGAAGGAATACGGGGTTAAACAGATTCTGGTCGCCGGGGGGGTCGCTGCCAACCGGAAGCTCGCCGAACGCTTCCGCAGGGACTCACCAATACCGGTGGTGATACCTCCCCCTATTCTCTGTACCGATAACGGCGCCATGATTGCCGCCTGCGGGTATTACCACTTTCAGTCAGGCAGGGTCAGCGGGCTGGACCTGGATGTGGTTCCCGGGCTGAGACTCCAGATTTCTGATTTCTGAAGAGCAAATAGCCTCGAGAGGAAGGCTATGGTGGAGTGCTGGATTTATTTGTCTCAGCAGTCGCTACCTTGTTCAGGGTTCTGATACATCTGGTGCACACTTTAAGGTGCTTGGTCTCACCGTTGATGGTAACGGTTGCCGGATGGATATTGGGCATGAAGCGGCGGTTGGTGCGCTGTTTGGAGTGGCTCACGTTGTGCCCGAAGTCAGCCACCTTACCGCAGATATCGCATTTCATCGTGGAAACTCCTTTGACGAATAGCAAAACTTGGTATAAAATACCAAAGCATATTAGCATAAGTAGTAACACTTGGCAAGGAAAGGTGGCGGGGTAGTTATTGGGTGGACAACGGGTAAAAGGAGGCTAAAATGAAGCGACTTAGCTCGGTTAGCGGTCAGGACCTCAGGGACATGTTCCAGGCCGCTACTTCCTGGCTGGAGAAGAGTGCTTCTGACATAGACGCGCTGAATGTCTTTCCGGTGCCTGACGGCGATACTGGCACCAACATGCTTCTTACCATGCGCTCCTCGGTGGAAGAAGCCTACCGCGCTCCCGACCACTCGACCGCCGGGGTCGCTCAGGCGATTGCCAAGGGTGCGCTTCTGGGTGCCCGAGGTAACTCCGGGGTTATCCTCTCCCAGATATGGCGGGGGCTCGCCGAGAGCCTCGCCGGGAAAGAAGAAGTCTCCGGGAAAGCCTTTGCCGAGGCTCTTAAATTAGCCTCACGCACCGCTTATAGCGGCGTAAGCAATCCGGTTGAAGGAACAATTCTGACGGTCATCAAAGATGTTGCTAAGGCGGCTGAAGCGAAGGTGGCAGAAGACGGTGATGATATCGCCGCGGTCGTGGAAGCCGCCGTTCAAGCGGCTCGCGAGTCGGTGGCAAAGACACCTACCTTGCTTCCGGTCTTGCGTGAGGCAGGGGTGGTTGATGCCGGGGGACAGGGGCTTTACACCATTTTGGAGGGCGCACTGCACTATCTTATGGGAGAAACCGACCAGATGCAGTTCCGTAAGCCGCAGGTGATTGCCTCAGAGGTGCCGCTCAGGGGGCAGATGCCTCGGAGAGTAGTGGACGAGGTGCCCTTCGGCTATTGTACCGAGTTCTTGCTTAAAGGTGAGGGGCTTAACCCGGGTAAGGTTCGAAAGAAGCTGGTGAAGAAAGGGGAGTCTCTCATCGTGGTGGGCGATAAGTCCACGGTCAGGGTTCATATCCACACCCTTGAGCCGGGGGAGGTTATCAACTACGCTACGTCTCTGGGCACGATGCACCAGGTGAGCGTCCGCAACATGGATGAGCAGTATCAGGACTTTCTCGATATGCGTAAGGAGAGGGCTCCGACCACCGATGTCGCTATTGTCACCGTTGTCGCTGGGGACGGGCTTACCGAGGTCTTTAACAGTCTGGGAGTAGCCGCGGTCGTCCCAGGTGGGCAGACGATGAATCCCTCTACCAAAGACCTGCTCAAAGCGGTAGAGGCAGTGGCTTCAGAGAAGGTTATCATTCTGCCCAACAACCGGAACATAATCCCCGCCGCGAAACAGGTCCAGTCGCTGACGGGTAAAAGGGTTGAGGTGGTGCCTACGGAGTCAATCCCGCAGGGTGTCGCCGCAGTCATCGCCTTTGATTATGAGGCGGAGTTCGAGACCAACATCGAGATTATGAAAAAGGCGAGGTCTACGGTCAGGTCAATTGAGGTGACCCGCGCCGTGCGCTCGGCTCGCCTTGGCGGTCTCAACATTAAGCGAAAACAGTACATCGGCTTCCTTGATGGGGACTTGGTAGCCGTCGGTAATGAGATTCAGGACGTCTTGGGTAAGGTCTTCTCGCGTCTAGAGCTGGATAAAGCCCAGGTGCTTACCGTCTATTACGGGGCGGGTATCGGGCAGGCTCAGGCGGAAGAGGTGAAGACAACACTGGGTAGTAAGTACTCCCATCTTCAAGTTGAGGTGGTCAAGGGTGAGCAACCCCACTATGAATACATCATCTCGGTAGAATGATTAAGAGAGAGGATAAGATGTCAGTCAGGATTGTTACCGACAGCCTCGCCGATATCACCGGTGACTTGGCTAAAGAGCTGGGAGTCACCGTAGTCCCGGTCTACGTGCGCTTCGGCGACAAGGTTTATAAAGACCGGATTGAGATAACGACCGATGAGTTCTACCACCGTCTGGTTAATGACACCAACTGGCCTTCGACCACTCAGCCCACGCCCAATGATTTCCTCGAGGTCTATAAGAAACTGGCGGAGGAGACGAACGAGATTCTGGTGGTAAACCTCTCTGCCAAGCTCAGTGGGACTTTCGAATCAGCCCAGGCTGCCAAGCGAATGATGGGGAACACAGTTCGGATTGAGGTTATTGACTCCAAGACGGTCGTAATGGGGCTTGGGGTGATTGTGGCTGCCGTCTGTAAAGTTGCGAAGAAGGGTGCCCGGCTTGACGAGCTTGTGTCCAAGGTGCAGAAAGACATTACCCGTTCCCATGCCATCATGTGTCTGGATACCCTGAAGTATCTGGCCAAGGGTGGCAGAATCGGCAAAGCCCAGGGACTCCTTGGCTCGCTGCTTTCGGTGAAGCCAGTCCTGACGGTGGACGAGGGGGAAGTTGCCCCGGTGACCCGGGTGCGTTCCCGCCAGGCAGGAATGGATTACCTCTTTAACTTCGTCAAGGGCTTCTCCAAGATTGACGAGCTGGCGGTGGAGTATGCCACTACGCCCCAAGATGCCGACGCCCTGATGCAGCGGCTGGGCAGTATCTTCCCCAGAGAGCGTATCATCAAGGCGACGGTGAGCCCGGTCATCGGCACCTATGTCGGGCCCGGAGTGATTTCGGTCTCGGTGCTGGGCGACAAGTAACGGGGAGGCTGGACTTGCCACTTAACGCCGAACCGCTCTGGCGGGTTCTGGAACTGGAGAAGAAGAAGGGTTACCAGAACCAAGCGGTTTTCGGTGGTCTGGACAAGTTTCTCCGCAACTGGAGTGCCACGGCGGTAGAGTCTATTACCCTGCCACGTTATCTTTTCCGCTTCCGTGAGCTTAGGCTGGATGCGCCGGGCTATGTCTCTATGACTGCAGAGGAGCGTAAAGTCTGGATTGATAACGTTCTGGCATTCCTTTCCCTTCTTGAGTCACCCAAGTCATACATCAGTGCCAAAGCGGCATTATCCAGAAGCCCTAAAGTAAAGTCGGTAAAATCGAAACCGAGTGTTGACTCCGGAATCAAGCTCGATTCACCGATAACTGTGGTAAAGGGCATCGGTATGGCTCTTACGCCCCGCTTTAACCGGCTCGGGGTAAAAACCGTAAGAGACCTCATCTACTTTTTCCCTCACCGGCATCTTAACTACAGCGAAAGGCGTCACATCTCCGAGCTTACGGAGGGTCGGGAAGAGACCGTAATCGCCAATGTCTGGGAGGCGGGGGTCAAGTTCATCGGCGGCAGACGCTCCACCGAGGCTATTGTCGGTGATGAAACGGGTAACGTCAGGGTCGTCTGGTTCAATAATCCCTATATCGCGAAGCGGCTCACCACCAACAGCCGTATCGTTCTGAGTGGCAGGGTGGGTAATTTCCAGGGACGACCCGTCTTTCAGTCTCCGGAGTGGGAGCTTCTCAGCGAAGAAGAGGATAAAGAGCTGACCCATGCCGGTCGGCTGGTGCCGGTCTATCACCTGACCGAAGGTCTTCATCCCCGTCAGGTGAGAAGGCTTATGAAGGATGTCGTAACGCGGTGGGCGCCGAATGTGAAGGATTTCCTGCCCCGAGATATTGTTGACAGAGATAAGCTTCTCAATATATCCGATGCCATCCTGCAGGCTCACTTCCCCGACAGCGAAGAGTTAAAAGACCGGGCGCGGGAGCGCCTTGCCTTTGACGAACTTTTCTTACTTCAGCTCGGCGTCATGACCCGGAAACGCACCTATCAGGAGCGACAGCCGGCAAAACCCATTGCCGTCCGGGCGGAGATGCTCACGGCTTTTGTAAAGTCTCTGTCGTTTAAACTAACCTCAGCGCAGGGAAAGGTGCTTAAGGAAATCCTTGCCGACCTCGGGCGCCCCATTCCCATGTCCCGCCTGCTTCAGGGTGATGTGGGTAGCGGGAAGACAGTGGTGGCAACTGCCGCACTCCTTACGGCGGTGACTAACGGTATGCAAGGGGCTTTCATGGCGCCCACCGAAATCCTTGCCGAGCAGCATTTCAAGACCGTCTGCACGATGTTGGTAACGATGGGCAAAGAGACAGGAGACGCTGAAGGTTATATTCGTACTTATCAGGCCTTCCCGACGCGTAAGGTGACGGTTGCCCTGCTTATCGGAGCGGAGAGCGCTTCAAAGAAAGAGACGGTGCAAAAGGGAGTCGCCGACGGCACGGTTGATATCGTCATCGGGACGCACGCCTTGATTCAGAAAGAGGTCTCTTTCAAGGACCTGACTCTCGCCGTGATTGATGAACAGCATAGATTTGGCGTCGCCCAGCGTCAGATGCTCCGCCAGAAGGGTTTCAGCCCGCACATCCTGGTGATGACAGCAACTCCCATTCCGAGAACGCTTGCTCTCACCCTTTACGGGGACCTGGACTTATCGGTAATTGATGAGATGCCTCCGGGAAGACTCGAAATCAAGACTAGGTGGCTCAGGCCGGTGCAGAGGCAGGCAGGCTACGAATGGATAAAGAGAGAGGTCAAAGCGGGGCATCAGGCTTTTATCATCTGTCCCCTGATTGAGGAGTCCGAAGCCATTGAGGCGAAGGCGGCGACCACCGAGTACGAGCGTCTGGCGGGGGAGGTCTTTCCGGGGCTCAAGCTGGGGCTGATACACGGGCGGATGACGGCCCAGGAGAAGGAGTACGCCATGCGCCATTTCCACTCCGGAAATTTTGACATCCTAGTCGCCACGCCGGTGGTGGAGGTAGGGATTGACGTCCCCAATGCCACGGTGATGATGGTTGAGAGTGCTAGCCGTTTTGGACTTTCCCAGTTACACCAGTTCCGGGGGAGGGTGGGGCGTGGCAGTGCTCAGAGCTACTGTATGCTTCTGTCCGATGAGGCTTCGGAGATAGGCAGGGAGCGACTTGACATAATAGAAAGAACGCAGGATGGCTTTGTCCTCGCTGAAGAGGACTTGAAACTCAGGGGTCCCGGCGAGTTCTTCGGCACCCGCCAGAGCGGGCTTCCCGACCTCAAGATGGCAAAGCTGAGCGATATAAGGCTACTTGAGCTTGCCCGGAGTGAAGCGACCAGAATTTTTGAGAAAGACCCGGAGCTTAACGAAAAAGATTATGAGGCGCTGGCGGAAGAGCTGAGGCGCGTCTTCCCTGACATTTATGAAGTAAGTTAGAAGCTTATTTCCTCCAGCTTCCTATGAGTTGATACTGGACGTACCACCTGAGATTTAGCCCATTGGGAAAAGTGTTAAGCAGTCCCTTCTTAAGCGCAAGGAGTTCGGGACTTTTGGTGTAATTTTCAAATGCCACCATGTCTTCAAAATACAGTGCTGAAAGAGAGTCAGGATATTCCCATTCCCTGGCTTCAACCAAAGTTTTGCCGCCAATATTTTCATAAAAATCATATCCCTTAATTCCAGGAAGCCTCATAATTAAAGGAACAAAGGAGCTAGAAGCGTAATCGTTTAGCCAGTTGGCATACTTTTCTTGGTCTCCCGGGCGAAATCGGTAGCCCTCAATATGCAGTATTGGGGCATTTTCAATCATTGTATCTCCTTTGCTCTGTTCCTTGAATTGTTTGTTCCTGAAACTTTTGACCAATTCGTATGGATTGACCCAAACATATACCATTACTCGACGTTTTATCCATGCGTTGAGCTCATTGGCTACTGCAATTCGCTCCGGGTTTGTAAGGGAGGCTTCTCTGGCCTGGATATTCTTGTAATGGAGAAGACTTAGCAATGACGGATATTCGGGGCTTTCTGTGACAATTTTATACGAGTCCATTCCAGTACGCCCAGGAATTGTCATGTGTAGAGGCGCATAAACTTCGGTCATCCAATTAAGGAACCTGCTGTATGTTTCGGAGTCAACTCCAGGAGTAGGGCTTATACCTGAAAAAGACATGGCGGGTCTATTTTCCATGTTATTTCCTCCCCTCGTTTTTCCCAAAACAAAAGGGCACCAGTTATTCCCAATGAAAGGATAGCTTAAGTGATACTGGCGGTCAATGGCTAAGAGCTTTGTGTCTCCTCTCGCAAAATGCTACAATGTTGCCGTTTTCGAAATCTCAGGAGGTTCAAAAATGGCAGGTAAGAAGGAAACTAGCCCGATTGGTCTTGTAGCAAAAGCGGCGAAGCTGGTTGAGCTTGTTGAATATCAGGCTAAGGCGGTGGTCAGCCGCACCATCATTGAGAAAAAGACGGGCACAGTGACCTTATTCTCCTTTGATAAGGGACAGGGTTTGAGCGAGCACACCGCGCCTTATGATGCTATGGTCTATCTCCTTGACGGGCAGGCCCAGGTGACTATTTTCGGGAAGCCATTTAATCTCAAAGCCGGTGACATGGTCATTATGCCGGCGAACCAGCCACATGCCCTTAAAGCGGTAGAGCGGTTCAAGATGCTTCTTATCATGATAAGGTCAGAGTAGGGACAGTCCATAGCGTCACCTCAATTAGGGGGCTACGGATTGCCACGTCGCTTTGCTCCTTGCAATGACGTTTGCGATAAATCCCCTGCGCTCTTCGCAGAAATCTGATTTCGTGCTATATTAGGTTATTCTAATTCCGTTAGAAACGAGATGCTTGTGAATACCCAGAGAGAAGTCAAAGAAAAGATAGTTGCCTTACTGAGCGAGGCTCTCGCTAAGGCTCAATCTCAGGGGAAACTGCCCGGGGTACCTCTTCCCGAGGTCACCCTGGAGCGTCCCCAGCGCCCGGAGCACGGCGACTACGCCTCCAGCATCGCTCTGAAGCTGGCTCGCGCTGCCGGGGTCAACCCCATGACCATCGCTCTAGAGCTTGTCTCGCTAATGCCCAAATCTCCTGAGGTGAAGAGTGTTGAAGTGGCAGCGCCCGGCTTCATCAACTTTACCCTCAAGGACGACTGGCTTACTGGGCAGGTCGGGGCGATACTTGAAGCCGGTGAAAGTTTTGGTGGTAGCAACCTGGGCAAGGGCAGCCGCATCCAGATAGAGTTTGTCAGCGTCAATCCCACCGGCCCTCTTCACGTGGGTCATGGGAGAGGCGCTGTCCTGGGGAGCACCCTGGCTAATGTGCTGGAAGCCTCCGGCTACCGCGTGGAGAAAGAGTATTACCTGAATGACGCCGGTAGTCAGGTTGATGCCTTCTATCGCTCCCTTTACGTCCGTTATCTTGAGTGTTTCGGCAAAAAAGCCGAGATGCCAGCCAACGGCTACATGGGAAGCTACATGGTTGACTTGGCTAAAGAGCTTGCCTCTGAATTCGGGGATAAATTCCTGAAAGTGCCCGAAGCAGAAGCAGTTAGCGCGCTGGGTGAAATCGGGCTCAGGCGCATGATTGAGGCAATCAAGCGGGATTTGGTGAGGCTGGGCGTCACTTTTGACGTCTGGTTCAGTGAAAAGAGCCTTTATGCCGGTGGCGACTACAACGAGGTCATGGCTCAGCTTAAAAAGGCGGGCTTTATCGCCGAGAAAGAGAGGGCGACCTGGTTCGTCTCTACTGCCCTCGGTGAGGACAAGGACAACGTGGTGGTGCGGAGCGATGGCTCGCCTACCTACCTCGCCGGCGACATCGCCTATCACTACAACAAGTTCCTGAAGCGCAAGTTTGACCAGGTGATTGACATCTGGGGGGCTGACCACCAGGGGCACGTGCCCCGCATGAAAGCGGTGGCAGCCGCCCTCGGCGTGAGCGCCGAGCGATTCAAGGTCATCATCTCCCAGTTGGTGACCCTGAGAAGGGGCAAGGAGATTGTCCGCCTTTCCAAGAGGAGCGGGGATATTATAACTCTAAGCGAGGTCATGGATGAGGTCGGGGTTGACGCCTGCCGCTACTTCTTCCTCTGCCGCTCTGCCGATGCCCAGATGGACTTTGACCTGGAGCTGGCAAAGAAAGAGTCGGCGGAGAACCCGGTCTACTACGTCCAGTACGCCCACGCCCGCATCGCCAGCATCCTGAAGCTGGCTCAGGAGAAAAACATAGACTTCCGGGACGGCGATGTCTCGTTGCTCACCTCAGAGCCGGAACTTGGTCTAATCCGCCGGCTGGTGATGCTCCCGGAGATGATTGAGCTTGCCGCAAGGACACTGGGTGTCCACTGTCTTCCCTACTACGCGCTGGAGTTAGCCACCGCCTTTCACTGCTTCTACCGGGACTGCCGGGTCGTTTCCGATGACGTGGCGCTCACTAAAGCCCGTCTCAAACTGGTCTCGGCGGCGAAGCTGGTCTTGGCCAGAACACTGGGATTAATGGGGATGACGGCACCCGATTCGATGTAAACATGTAGCCTCTCCTGCGGAGGGGAGAGGAGATACAGACTAGAGGAGACCTTGAATGAATAAACGTGTCTTTTCCGGCGCCCGCCCCACGGGACGCCAGCACCTGGGGAACTACCTGGGGGCAATCCAGAACTACGTGGCGCTCCAAGCCGAGTATGAGACTATCTACTGTATCGTTGACATCCACGCCCTGACCACGCTGGAGGACACTGCCACCTTACAGACGAACATCCGTGAGATGGCGCTCGACTGGCTGGCGGCGGGGCTTGACCCCCAAAAGAGCATCATCTTTGTCCAGTCCCACGTCCCCGAGGTGGTTGAGCTGTTCACCCTTCTCGGCATGATTACGCCACTAAGCTGGCTGCTCAGGGTGCCCACCTTCAAGGAAAAGGCGAAACAGCAGCCTCAGAACGTGAACTACGGGCTTGTCGGCTACCCGGTGCTGATGACGGCGGACATCGTGCTTTACAAGGCGGAAGTGGTGCCGGTGGGTGAAGACCAGCTACCCCATCTTGAGCTTGCCCGGGAGATTGTGCGCCGTTTCAACGAGAAGTTCGGCGAAACCTTCCCCGAGCCGGTTGCCAAGCTCACCGAGTTCCCCATGATTGTCGGTCTTGACGGCAAGGACAAGATGAGTAAGTCGCTTGACAATCACCTTGAGATAGCGGTAAGCCCTGAAGAGACCAAGGCTCGGGTGATGACTGCCGTTACCGACCCGGCGCGCAAGCTCAGAAGCGACGCCGGTCACCCCGAGGTCTGCAATGTCTTTACCCTCCAGAAGTTCTTCAGTTTAGACCAGATAGGCGAGCTTGAGTTCCAGTGCCGAGAGGCAAAGATTGGCTGTGTCCAGTGCAAGCAAGTCCTCGCCGAGGCAATCAACAAACGGCTCGCTCCATTCCGGGAGAAAAGGGCAGTCCTGGCTAAAGACCCGGATTACGTGAGTGACGTTCTGGCGGACGGGGCGAAGCGAGCGAAGGTCATCGCCGGGGAGACACTGAGGGAAGTCAAAGAGAAGATGCGCCTGATTTAGAGGAAGGAGGGCAGTCCCATGATAAAGGTCATGATTGAACGCAGGGTGAAAAAGGAAGCCGACATATCGGTACTGCTCAGAGCGCTCTGGATGGCAGCGATGAACGCGCCGGGCTATATCAGTGGCGAGACCCTGATTAACGCGCAGGACAAAACCGAGGTTGTGGCTGTCGCCACCTGGTCGAGCCTCAAGGAGTGGCGGGAGTGGGAGAAGTCAGAGCCAAGAGTCAAAATCCTGGAGCAGATTAAGCCCCTTTTAGCTCAGGAGTCGAGGGTGAGAGTCTTCCAGATAGCCGCCACGGAGCGAGGGAGGTAGGGGATTAATCCTAGGGACGAACACCACTGTTTAGGGGAAAGCGATGGCAGAGTTTCTGACGACAAAGGGAACATCTAGCAATATTGAAGATATAATCATAAAGGCTAAAAGTTGGCTAGTTCTGATTTCACCTTTTCTCCAGCTATCTGTCAGCCTTTCAAAAAGACTTAAAGATGCAGACAGCCGCGCAATTAAGATTGTTTTGGTTTACGGTAAGGATGACTTGAAACAAGGGGAGAAACAGAAACTTCAACAACTAAAGAATCTCTCATTGTGTTTCCCTAACAGTCTACATGCTAAATGTTACTTCAATGAAGAGAGCATGGTCATCGCATCTATGAATATGTATGAATTCTCTGAGACCAATAATCGAGAGATGGGAGTCTTGATAAAAAAGTCAGACGATGCCAAACTGTTCGTTGATGCTGTGAGAGAAGCTGAGTCCTTTATTCGGGATGCAAAGTTAGAGTCTGGGACGCAAGAGATAACCAAAATCCTCCGTAACCTGATCACCGAGACGCAGTCAGAAATTGATAAAAGAACGTCTTCTAGTGCCACGAGAGAGGCTGTGGCTGTTCCAAAAGAAGTACCGAAAGTCAAAAAGGACGAACCTAGCGTAATTACTAAAGTTGTGAATGTGTTAGAGGCGCTAACTGCCGTCAAAAAAGAAACATCGTTGCCTTTTGTAAGTCAGCCAACGGGGTATTGTATTAGATGTGGTACGCGGATGCCTCAAAACCCAGATTATCCGCTTTGCTCTGATTGTTATAAAGAGTGGGCGAGATATAAGAATCCTGATTATGAAGAGCAATTCTGCCACATTTGCGGCAGACAAGCTTTAACAACGTATTCCAAACCACTTTGTAATCGATGTTATCGTGCCTCTGGCTAGCTACCTCTCTCTCGCCTTCACATGCCCCCCTCCGCCCGCCTTATCTTCTTCAGGTTCTTGACATACCTTTCGTTCAGCTTGTCGCAGGTCTCAAAAACCTCACACTCCCAGCACCCCGAAACAGCTTTCCTCTGGGCGCACTTTCTTATCTTGCACCAGGGGTTACCGCCACCGCCCTGGCAGGCTTTGGCGCACCTGAGCACCGCCAGCCCGTCGAGGGCTTTCTTAAACGGCGCATACTCCCCCAGGAAGGGAATCTCCGTCCAGAACTCCTTGAGTTTGGCTGTCCTTAGCTCTCTTCTGAGAGATTTTGCCGCCTCAGAGACCGTCTTCTTATAGCTGAAACAGGTGGCGCAGTTCAGCCCGCAGTATCCGATTAGACTTAAATCTTCACTCATTTGACCACACTCCTGGCTATGCCTCAAGTTCTTCTGCGAGAGTCACATTTTCTTTCATCAGCCTCGTTCCCAACTGTCATTGCGAGCGGAGCGAAGCAATCTCCTGAATGTAGTAGATGCCTCGCTATCGCCGAGTGACCAGCCGTTTTTATGAGATTGCCACGTCGTCCCGATAGGAGTTAAGGAGTATCGGGACTCCTCGCAATGACAATCCAACCTCCCACTTTTATAAAGGGGACTAAAGGGGCTTATGGAATTTTGAATCCCTCTCTATCTCCCTTTAGGAAAGGGAGAAGTTTACTTTCTGTGCCGGGCGAGAAATCTTTTCATCCGGGCCAGGGCTTCTACGATGTCCTCGGCGGCGGTGGCGTAACAACAGCGGACAAAGCCTTCGCCACAGCTACCGAAGGCGTTACCCGGAACGACGGCGACCTTTTCTTCGGTCAGGAGCTTTTCGGCGAACTCCTCGGAGGTCATGCCTGTTGATTTAATGGAAGGGAAGGCATAGAAAGCCCCCTTCGGCTCGAAACAGGTAAGACCGATGTCGTTAAGCCCCTTCACCATGATGAGGCGCCGGCGGTTGTAGTCTTTGACCATCTCGCCCGCGGCTTCATCCCCTGCCCTGAGAGCCTCGGTCGCCGCCACCTGACCCATGATGGGGACGCACATAATGGTGTACTGGTGTACCTTGGTCATGGCGGCGATAATTTCTTTCGGGGCGGCGGCATAACCCACCCGCCAGCCGGTCATGGCGTAGGCCTTGGAGAAGCCCCCTAGGAAGACGGTGTTCTCCCGCATCCCGGGCAGGCTGGCGAAGCAGGTGTGGGGGACGCCGTAGACCAGCCTGGAGTAAATCTCATCGGAGATGACCAGGATATTGTGGCGCCGGGCTATCTCACCGAGTCGGATGAGCTTTTCGCGGGGCATGACCGCCCCGGTCGGATTTGCCGGGTAGCCGATTAAGACTGCCTTGGTCTTAGGGGTAATGTAGGCTTCTATATCTTCAGGCTCAAGCTCAAAGTTCTGCTCAGCGTAGGTCTTTACCTTGACCGGGACACCGCCGGCGAGGGAGACACTGGCGTCATAAGCCACATAGCAGGGGTCGGTCATGATGACCTCATCTCCTGGGTTAAGGATGGCTCTCATGGTCAAATCCAGCGCTTCGCTTACACCCACGGTGATGAGAAGCTCGCCATCGGGCTTATAGGTCACGTCATAGAAGGATTTCAGATGGCGGGCAAGCTCCTCCCGGAGCTCAGGCATGCCGGAGTTTGAGGTGTACATGGTGTAGCCTTTTTTAATGGCTTCAATCGCCACCTCGCGGATGTGCCAGGGGGTGGTGAAGTCAGGCTCGCCGATGCCCAGCGAGATGACCCCGTCCATTGATGCCAATAGGTCAAAGAAACGCCGTATGCCCGAAGGTGAAAGCTCCCTGACCTTCTGGGAAACAAAATCATTGATTTCAAACTTCTTACCGGGGCTCATAAATTCTCCTCTAGCTATAAGACAACGTGCTGGCGCTTTACCTCTTCCCTGCCGTCGATAATCTCGCCGTCTTCTTTATAGCGCTTGAGCAGGAACTGGGTTACCGTCTGCTGGACGCCCTCGATGGTAGCGAGCTTCTGGGAGATGAAGTTAGCCACCTCACGGGCTGATTTGCAGACCACCAGCACGGTAAGGTCGCTGCTGCCGGAGATGAGGTAAACCGTTTTCGTCTCGGGAAGGCGGCAGATTTTCTCGGCAATAAGGTCGTAGCCGACGTCCTTCTGCGGGGTGAGCTTGACACCGACGAGCGCCCAGACGTGTTCGTCCTCAACCCTGTCCCAGTTGATGACCGTCTTGTACTTCAGGATGATGCGCTGTTTCTCCGCCTGCTCGACCAGTTTGCCGACCTCGGCTTCGCTTGTGCCGGTGATGTCGGCGAGCTGTTTTGCGCTCAGGCGGGCGTCATTCTCCAGAGCAGTGAGTATCTCTTTAAGCATATCGCACCTTCTTCATTATAGCCTCTGGCTGGAAGAGCTACCAGTCGTCCTCTTTTTCATCGGATTTAGCCTCTCTGGGAGGACGCATCCGGTATCCGATAATCATTAGCAGTAAGCCTGAGGATAAATATAGCAGGAACCACTTGATATCATCTTCAAAAATCGCCATGACTCCACAAACGGTAGAACCCGCCCCGTAGAGAAAAATCAACGCGGAGAACGGTGCTCTCAGGAATGCGACTGCCTTTTTGAGGTTGGTCTTTGTGTTTTCCATTTACGCCTCAGGTCTCCGGGTGAAGTTTACCTCCCGGTGTATCAGATTCACAGTGGCTACCCGCCAGCCGGCACCGAGCCAGCAACACGCCTGGGGATTACCCCGTGTGTTTGCCCACCAGTTACGCGAGTCATAGGCTTCCTGGGGCAGGTGATTGGGGCTGATGACCTCGTTTATCTTGTTGAAAGTAATGAGTAAATCCGTCCCCTCGCACTTTGAGAGGTATTCCCTCAGGCGGTCAAACTCTCCCAAACTAAACCTCCTTGGATTGATAAATGCCGTGACCTGACTTAACCTTTGTAACCAACTTATGCAAGAATCTGCTCTAAAGCCTGTAAAACAGGGATAATGTTAGTGTAATAAGTGCTTATGTCAGAAATAGTCAAGTTGAGGTTCGTAACTCCCTCGTGAGTCACAGAATGTCTATTTGACATAAGACTTTGCATCGCATCAGCTTCGCGCCCGTTAGGGGTTATTTTGTTTTTGAACTCCTCCTTGTATTTATCACTAAATTCACCTAGTAGACCACTGATTGAGCCAAAATCAGGGTTTCTGAATCTAGCAGAGACCATCGAGCATATGTAATTATAAATTTCGGGGTCCCTCGCTTTACTAACTCTATCGGCAATTAAATTTTCAATGCAGTCTTCCAGTATACCAACAATCATTACCGAGAGATAAGCTGCAAGCTGAGCGCCAAGTTTCGAATCCTTGAGTGCCCATTGCTGCGCATCTGCCAGAAGTGAGTCTATCTCACTACACCGTTTAGTGACATATGGGTTACTTAGTATCACCTGAAAAGAATCTCCTCAGCCAATTTGATGCGGTTCTTCACTTTATCGGCATCTGTGGTGTGCTGAGTAATAGCATCTACATAGCTAAGATTAGCCCTCAGTGCTTGGAAACGTTTTGTTATATCGCTTGGAGTATTTGAGGAGCGTGCAAAAGCTACCATTACGGAATCACAAATGGCTACGTTTATTCCTCTAGTAATATTGAAGGGTTTTGGGCCAAGTGTTTTGCAGATACGATTGACGGTTTCGACGAAAGTGCTTTGATAGGGTTCTCTGTTCTTATCCCACCGCTGGTCTTTCATGTAGTCGCTTAAGAATTTCTTCATTGGCTTGTAATAATTTTCGCTTTTTTCATACAGCGAAAGGAAGCGAATGATGATTTCAATGTCACGCATCCGTTTGTCAGGGTCATTTGAACCAAAGATTTGCCGCCATTGCTCGTTTCTGTTGAGTTCAATTATTAAGTCATTGAACGGGCCGTAATAAACGCAGTTTCTCACTTCTTGTGGGGTAAGAGCAGTCCCGCCTGTATTCAGACGCTCGAAAATGGCATACATACTCGAGTTGTCCTTAGGGTCTGACTGCTCAATTACCACTACCCGTAATGTTGTGTTTCGAAACCTTCTTTGCTCTGCCTCACTCAGGTCATTGTAATGTTTGCCCTCCCATTGCACACTTACGTTCCTGAGGTAGAAATCAGTGCCGTCTGGCAGTATACCTTCAAAGAATCCCACAATAGTGCGTAGGCGCTGTTGCCCATCAATGACTATGTGTTTCTCTGATATTGGGTCTCTATAAACAAAGATTTCAGGTACTGGTAATCCCAGTAAAAAAGAATCTACCAATTTGCTGGCTTGAGGAGGCTTCCAAACCCACCCTCGCTGAAATTTTTGGACTGTTATTTCCCCGCGTTGCCATCTCGTATTTAGTAGCTCAAGCGTGGGGTCAGAAGGGTAAGCGCCAATCTTGTAGATGGGAACTGCCGTTTCTTCATCTTCTTCTTCAGATGCAATTTTCTCAACCAGTTCATCTTCATTTCCAAGCATATTGTCTACCTCACATCAGTTAAATCCCCGGTCTTCTCTTGTGCCAGTCGGTTGCCTGCTCGTAGGCGTAGGCGACTCGCAGTATCGTTTCCTCGGCGAAGGGCTTACCGATTATCTGCATCCCTATTGGTAGCTCGCCGTCAAAACCGGCGGGGATGGAGATTGCCGGCACCCCAGCGATATTGATGGGCAGGGTACAGACATCAGAGAGATACATCTGGAGGGGGTCAGCGGTCTTTTCGCCAATTCGGAAGGGAACGGTGGGCGAGGTGGGGGTGATGAGGGCATCGTATTTTTTAAACGCCTCTTCAAACTCACGGCGTATCAGGGTCCTCACCTTCTGCGCTTTCAGGTAATAAGCGTCGTAGTAGCCGGCGGAGAGAGCATAAGTCCCGAGCATGATTCGTCTCTTTACCTCATTGCCGAAGCCAAACTGCCGCGTCTTCTCCAGGGCTTCCCATGTGTTATCGGTGTCCTGATAGGAGAAGCCGTATTTCACCCCATCGTAGCGGGCTAGATTCGCCGAGGCCTCGGACGGGGCGATGATATAGTAGACGGCGAGAGAGTAGGGGGTGTGTGGCAGCGATACCTCCCAGTCAATCTTAGCCCCCAGCTCTTCAAGTGTCTTGATAGCGTCTCTTATGGCATTGTCAACGGATTTCTGCATCCCGGTGACAAAATACTCTTTCGGAATGCCAAGTTTAAGTCCCATGAGGTTGGGGACTAGAGACCGGGTGTAGTCGGGGACAGGGGTGGGGACTGAGGTCGAATCGCAGTTGTCGTAGCCGGAGATGACGTTCATCACCAGAGCGCAGTCGGTGACATCTCGCGTCAGAGGCCCAATCTGGTCGAGCGAGCTGGCGAAAGCCACCAGCCCATATCGGCTTACCCTGCCGTAGGTTGGTTTGAGCCCGGTGATGTTGGTAAAACCAGCCGGCTGGCGGATACTGCCACCGGTATCGGAGCCGAGGGCGTAGATAGCCTCACCGCAGGCGACCCCTGCCGCCGAGCCGCCGCTTGAGCCGCCCGGGACGCGGTCTAAAGCCCAGGGATTGTGCGTGGTGAAGAAAGCCGAGTTCTCGGTGGATGAGCCCATGGCGAACTCGTCCATGTTGGCTTTGCCGATAATGACCCCGCCGGCATCGTTTATCTTATTGACCACAGTGGCGTCATAAGGTGGAATAAAGTTCTCGAGCATTTTTGAAGAGCAGGTGGTGGCTATCCCTTTGGTGCAGATGTTATCCTTGATGAGGGCGGGGATACCGGTCAGGGGGCTTATTTCGCCCCTTGAGATGCGTGCGTCGGCTTGCTTAGCCTGTCTCAGGGCGTTTTCACGGGTAACGCTGACGAAAGCCCTGACCCTGGGCTCAAGCTGGTCTATGCGCTTAAAGACTGCCTCGGTCAGCTCAACTGAGGAGACCTTTTTCGTCTTGAGTAGTTCATGGGCTTCATGGATGGTGAGATAGCTATCTGGCAAGGCTAGTCCTCAAGCACCGGTTTTATGCGGAAGAAATCCCCCTCGCGTTCAGGGGCGTTGGACAGGACTTCGCCGGGGGACATTGAGAGACGGGGTTCGTCCGGCTTCATTACATTCTGAAGTGGGATGGCTTGCGCCGTGGGCGGGACATCACCGGTCTCTACTTTTTGTAGAGCGGCGAAGTTCTCCAGGATATTGGATAGCTGTTCGGTAAGTTTTGCC
This sequence comes from Chloroflexota bacterium, assembly GCA_043800335.1. Classification (GTDB taxonomy): domain Bacteria; phylum Chloroflexota; class Dehalococcoidia; order Dehalococcoidales; family JAZDNC01; genus JAZDNC01. The sequence goes on along the minus strand of JAZDNC010000012.1, from coordinate 28,076 downwards.
ACATCCTCTTCAGTGAGCCCGACCCGCGCCAGACGGGCGATGTGCAAGACCTCTTCACGGCTGATGCTCATGGTCAGCCATTATATCATCCGAAAATGTAACGGGCAACAGAGTTTCAGTCTTCTCTCCTTGTGAAGGGAAGTTAGCTAGAGTAAATAAGAGCGGATTGCTACGAGCTAAAGCCTTCGCAATGACAAGGTGTAAGAGACTGCCATATTATCTTGCTCATTGCAACGATGCCTTAGTTTGCTCCTGAGTTGGTTCAGCTTCAACCTCTTTCGGCCTGGGCAGGAAGAAGGAGGCGATAAAAAGCATCGCTCCGATGATTGCCATGACGATTGACAGGGTCTTTAGGGGCGTGGCGATGTCGTTTGTCAGCCCGATGAGCCAGTTGGTGAGCGAGGGCGGAATTTCCGGTGGCATCGGTATGGAAGGGGTGTATTTCTGGGCGGCGAAGTCAACGGCAAGTCCGAAGCCGCCGTATAAAAGTAGCTCAAGCCCAAGACTGCGGGAGATGCCCTTGAAACTTCGTTCAATCAGGATAATGAGTAGCACCAGAACTGCCATCGCCGGCAGGAGCCACTTTGAATAGGTGGTGTAGTAGCCCAGGTACAGCTTTACCTGGCTGAGGAGGGATTGCGCATCCGGCGGGATTTTGCTTTCATCTATCACATAGCTGGAAGGAATGCTCTTGGCAAACCCCTGATAGAACTGGTCGTAGGACTGGTTGAAATACTGGTCAAGGACTTGCTGTAAGGTTGCCGCGGGTACACCCGGTACCACCGGTGGTGATTTCTCCAGGGCGTCAACGATGCTCTGGCGCAGGTTATCCTTCAGGTTGGCTTTTATCGGCTCGAGGTTTATCACCATTGAGAGCCGGCTCGTCTTCCCCAGCAGATAATCATAACCACTGTGAATTGCCTGACTTGCCTGTTCCTTGAGCTGGGGTTCCAGCCGGGTCAGGGCTTGATAGCTGGCTTCGGCGATGAGGTCCCGGGAAATGGGTATATTCATATTGCCCAGGGGCGTGCTGGCACTGATGTTTTGAGTCGCCGGCAGCTGTGTGCGGATTATCTCCAAGCCGAGCTGGGCGACGTCCAGCTTACCAATCTCCGTGGCGACAAAATCGGCACTCAGTATAGTCCTGTCCAGCGTGTAGGCCAGGGCGTATAGGGGGAGGCACAGGAACAGGATAAGACTTAAGAAACCCACCAGAAGTCTTTTAAGGAATTTCATGTTTACCTCCAGCCAACTCTCGCAAGGTGCTGCTTTGACCCAATAATACATACCCCATCGGTCATAGTCAATGCTGTGTCGGAGAGCTTCTTACGATGATGACAGTCTAGGAACAAATTATAATCTTCTTGAGTCGAACTTGTCTTTACACGGAAGCTGAGCTATTATTTAGTATTACATTTACTGATTTACAGGGGGAATAATGTATCGCAATTACCATCGCCCTTTCGGCTTGGGTGCCGTGGGCATTCTCATATCAATTAATGTTGTCCTTTTTCTCGCCACCTATATTTACAATCCGCTCTTTTCCCGTCTGGGACTTCAGCCTGCCGTAGTCTGGAGTCGTCCCTGGACGCTCATAACTGCCATGTTCCTCCATGCCGGCATGGGGCACCTTCTGACCAACATGCTCACCCTCTATTTTTTCGGCGAGTTTCTGACCCGCCTCATTGGTGAGGAGAGGTTTCTCATCATCTATCTGCTGGGAGGGTTCGTCGGGAATGTTCTCTATGCCCTGCTCGGCCCTCGCTTTGCCATTGCCGTAGGTGCCTCCGGGGCTGTCTTCGCTCTGGGCGGTACACTCGCCGTGCTGAGACCGAGACAGCCAGTGTTTGTTTTCCCTATCCCGATGCCGATACCGCTCTGGGTTGCAGTTATCTTCGGCTTTATTATCCTGTCTTTTTTCCCCGGAATTGCCCAGGAGGCACATCTGGGCGGGCTTCTCTTCGGGCTTGGCGCAGGCTATCTCTTAAAAAAGCGCAGGTGGTAGGCGCGCTCGAGTTGCGTATCGGGCATTGTTTCACAGCCTCGTTCTTGCTATAATAATAGATTAATTTGACAAATAGATTGGGAAAATCAGATGGCGGAAAAGACACTTAAGATAACCGATTGCACTCTGCGTGATGGGCACCAGTCGCTCATCGCCACCAGGATGCGCACCGAGGACATGCAGGCTGTCGCCGGGGGGCTCGACGAAATAGGCTTCCAGTCGCTTGAGGTCTGGGGCGGGGCTACCTTTGACGTCGCCACGAGGTTTTTGAACGAAGACCCCTGGGAGAGACTGCGCATCCTGAGGAAGCTTGCCCCGAAAACCCCCCTGCAGATGTTGCTCCGGGGTCAGAACCTGGTCGGCTACCGCCACTATGCCGATGATGTCGTAACTGCCTTTGTCCGCCACTCCGCTGAGATGGGCATTGACATCTTCCGCGTCTTTGACGCGGTTAACGATGAGCGCAACTTCGACACCAGTATCAAAGCCATTAAAGAGTGTGGTAAGCACGCCCAGCTTACTATCTGTTACTCCCTCACCGAGCCCAAGATGGGGGGGCCTGTCTACAACCTTGACTACTATGTGGGTAAAGCCCGGACTCTTCAGGAGATGGGGGCGGATAGCCTGTGCATCAAGGACATGGCCGGGCTCCTTGCGCCTGATGATGCCAGTACTCTGATAAAAGCCCTGAAGGGAGTATTGAAGATACCGGTTCAGCTCCACTGCCATTATACCAGCGGTATGGCTTCCATGTCGTACCTGAAAGCCGTTGAAGCCGGGGTAGATGTGATTGACTGTGACCTGGCTCCCTTCGGACTTCGCTCCGCCCAGCCGGCGGTTGAACCGATTGTAGCGGCACTGCGCGGCACGGGTCGTGACACCGGGCTTGACCTCAACAAGCTTTTTGAGATTGGTGAGCGCCTTGAGGCGATTGCCCCCAAGTACAAGAGCTTTCTCTCAACCACCCGCATGGCGCTCATTGACACCGGTGTTCTGATGCACCAGATACCGGGGGGCATGATAAGCAACCTTGTTTCCCAGATGCGGGACATGGGTGTCCTTGACCGCCTCAATGAGGTCTATACCGAGATACCCCGTGTCCGTAAGGAACTGGGCTACCCGCCTCTGGTTACCCCGACCAGCCAGATTATCGGCGTCCAGGCGGTGCAGAATGTGCTGGTGGGGCGCTACAAGCTGGTCTCCCGCCAGGTACAGGACTATGTCTACGGGCTTTACGGACGCCCTCCGGCGCCCGTTGACCCCGATGTCCAGCAGCAGGTTCTTAAGTATTATAAAGCCGGTAAGACCCCCATCACTGTCAGACCGGCAGACCTTCTTGAGCCGGAGCTGGAGAAAGCCCGGGAGGCGACCAAGGGTATCGCCAGGGACATCGGCGATGTTTTAACCTATGCCCTTTACCCTAACACCGGGCTACCCTTCCTCAAGCGCAAGTATGGTCTTGAGAGATGGGGTTTGAACGAGTCGACTTAAATCCTCTTCTTGAGTTGCTGAATGGTAAGATAAGATAGTTTCATGGAGGTGAACCATGTCCACGAAGAGACTGACTCCGGAAGAGCTGATTGCCAAAGCCAACAAACCATCGGCAGACTCAATGAAGCTACATCCTTTCTACCGGGGGAAGATGCAGACTATGCCCCGCTGTGCCATCCGTAGCTTTGATGATTTCTCTATCTGGTACACCCCTGGCGTGGCGGCACCCTGCCGGGCGATAGAAAAAGATAAAAGTAAGGTCTACGACTATACCCTGAAGTGGAACACTATTGCCATTGTTACCGATGGCACCAGAGTCCTGGGTCTGGGCAACATCGGACCTGAGGCAGGTCTACCGGTGATGGAAGGGAAAGCCCTTCTTTTTAAGTACCTAGGCGGGGTTGACGCTGTACCCATCTGTCTCGACACCAAAGACCCGGAGGCAATCATCCAGGCGGTCAAATGGCTCAAACCGGCCTTCGGCGGCATCAACCTTGAGGACATCGCCAATCCCAAGTGCTTTTATATCCTGGACGTGCTGAGAAAAGAGCTGGACATCCCTGTCTTCCACGACGACCAGCAGGGGACGGGTACGGTCATTCTGGCGGCTCTCCTGAATGCGATTAAAGTGGCAGGCAAGAGAAAAGAGAGCGTTCGCCTTGCCATGATTGGGGTTGGTGCCGCCAATGTGGCTACCTCACGGCTCCTCTTTGCCGACGGCTTTAAACCGGGGAATACCATGATGGTTGACACCAAGGGCATCCTTAACCGCGGACGGGCAGACCTTGAGGCAGCTAAAGAGCAGAACCCCTACAAGTGGGAGCTCTGTCTCAAGACCAACTCTGAAAACAGAACCGGTGGCATTGCCGAAGCGCTCAAGGGGGCTGACGTCTGTATCTCTCTCGCCCAGTCCGGTCCCGATGTCATCAAGCCGGAATGGGTGAAAGGCATGGCGAAAGACGCCGTCGTCTTTGCCCTGGCGAATCCGGTGCCGGAAATCTGGCCCTGGCTGGCGAAGGAAGCCGGGGCAAGGGTGGTCGCCACGGGACGTTCCGATTTCCCCAATCAGGTCAATAACTCCACAGGCTTTCCGGCGCTATTCCGCGGGGCGCTGGATGTGAGGGCTAAAACTATCACTGATGAGATGTGTGTTGCTGCCGCCCACGAGCTGGCTAAATACGCCGAAGAAAAAGGGCTGTCAGACGAATACATCAGCCCGACGATGGAGGACACCGAAGCCCTCATCCGCGAGGCGGTGGCGGTGGGCATGAAGGCGATTGAACAGGGCGTAGCCCAGATTAAACCCAGCCGGGAAGAACTCAAAAGGCAAGCCGAGACCATGATTAAGGGAGCCAAAGATGCGGTGGCTCTCCTCATGAAGGCGGGTATAATTCCGAAGGCACCGGATTTATAGCAGGCGATTAGTTGAGAGAGATTGAAGCCCAGAAGATAACCGAGACCGTAGCCCGTCTCTGTATCGAAGCGGCTTACGAGCTTGGAGATGATGTTCTTCTGGCGTTGAAGCAAGCCTATGGAACAGAAGAGTCGGAACTGGGCAAAGAAGTCCTGAGCCAGATTCTAAAGAACGCCGAGATTGCGCCTAAAGAAAAACTCCCCCTCTGTCAGGACACCGGCACGGCTATTGTATTTCTTGAGCTGGGGCAGGAAGTCCACATCACCGGCGGTGACCTGTATGCTGCGGTGGATGAGGGGGTGCGTAAGGGCTACACTCAGGGTTACCTGAGGAAGTCAATCGTGAGTCAGCCTTTCTCAGCTCGAATCAACACCGAAGATAACACTCCGGCGGTCATTCACACGGATATTGTGCCGGGTAACCGGCTCGAGGTGACGGTCTTGCCCAAGGGGGCAGGCTCGGAGAACATGAGCCGTCTGGGTATGCTCACCCCGGGTGAAGGCAGAGAGGGCGTTATTGATTTCGTGGTGAGAACCGTTGATGAAGCCGGGGGTAAGCCCTGCCCGCCCCTTATACTGGGAGTTGGTATCGGCGGGACGGCGGACATGGCGCTTCTACTTTCCAAAAAGGCTTTATTGCGCAAGGTCGGCGAACCGAGTTCCGACCCAGAGATTGCCTCGCTTGAGCAGGAGATTCTGGAGCGGGCAAATACTCTGGGTATTGGACCTATGGGCTTCGGCGGACGGATTACTGCGCTGGCGGTTCACATACTCACCATGCCCACCCACATCGCCGAGCTACCGGTGGGACTCAGTTTCCAGTGCCATAGCGCCAGACATACGGAAGCAACTCTGTAGATACAGATATAGTTGAGGTTGGGTAAATGATGAAAAGGGTCATGTGGTTATGCGTAGTCGTTCTGATGCTAACGGGACAGGCTTGCCAGGGATGTGCTACGAATTCTCCAACCCCCTCCCCGACGGTAACAGTTCCGCCGACTCCTACGCCTACCTACTCAAGGGAAGAGGCGATTGAATTCGCCAGGGCGGTGAGTGCCATTCGGACGGAGCGGGAGGTTCTGGAGAAGGACATTGATGCCTTCAGCAAATCATCTAGCACGATGGCAATAGAAGATGCGCTTCGTGAGCTGGACGGGCTTATCAAAAGGGAATCTGATTTACAGGTAAGAATGTCCGAGATAGAGAGACCCTCTATCCCGAGCGCCAGGGCGGTGCAGGATGCCTACCTTATTGCTTTCACCAGAGACCTCATTGCGATGCGGGTGCTTCAGGAGGCTATCGCGGGAGACCAGGACAAGCTTTCCCTCCTGTCGGTCGTAAATATCGACGCTATGGTTTATTCGGATAGAGCTGAGCAGACATGGAACAGGTTACTTGAGACTTTCTCCATAACTGAAGCTGAGCTGAAATAGAGGAGTGGTGAGTGGGGACAACCCATATCAAATCACCTGTTGCTCAGGAGGTCATCAAGAAACTGCAATCAGGCGACCGCATCCTGATTTCAGGCGTCATCTACGTGGCGCGAGACGCCGCCCACAAACGCATGGTTGAGGCTTTAGAGCAAAGGGAGAAGCTCCCATTTGACATAAAGGGGCAGACTGTTTTCTATATGGGGCCCTCACCAGCGCGACCGGGCAGGGTTATCGGCGCCGCCGGCCCCACCACCAGCAGCCGAATGGATACCTTTACTCCCCGTCTTATTGCAGCGGGACTTAGAGTCATGATTGGCAAGGGGGAGCGTACTAAAGAGGTTAAGGACGCCATTAAGGAATACAGTGCTATTTACCTTGTGGCGGTAGGTGGTGCCGGTGCGCTACTGGGTAAAACGGTGGGAAAATCAGAACTGGTGGCTTATCCTGACCTCGGGGCGGAAGCGATATTACGCCTTAAGGTTCAAGATTTCCCGGCAATTGTTGCCTACGATACCTCTGGCGGCGACCTGTTTGAGGCAGAAAAATCAAAGTATCGCAGGCTGCGAGCCTAGGAGGGACTTATGGAAGACTGTATCTTCTGTAAAATCGCCCAGGGCAAGCTACCCTCTAATTTGCTCTATCAGGACAACGAGATTATTGCCTTCCGGGATATTCACCCCAAAGCCCCAACCCACGTGCTTATCATCCCCAGAAAGCACATTGCTACCGTGGCTGACCTCACCGAGGCAGATATGCCTCTGGTTGGGAAGATGTGTATCGTGGCAAATAAGATTGCAGCGAAAGAGGGCATAGCCCAGCGCGGCTACCGGCTCCTGGTCAACTACGGGGCAGACAGCGGTATGGTGGTGCGACACCTTCACCTTCACCTTTTAGGCGGGCAGAGGCTGATTGATATCGGGTAGCTTCTTTTGACCCAAAGACCACTTGTTTATAATGGCGATTCAGTTTCAACAAACTTAGAATGATGCCTATGGGAGAGTTAAGTCCAGTCCACTGATAGACTTCAGTCTTGTTTTTTCAGGTGTTCCAGATACTTGAGTATACCGATGATGCTTTTAGAATCGCAGATGGTGTTTCCATCCACCAGCCTCTTTGCCTCACCTATCGGCATCTTAACCAGCTCAATCTCAGCCGTGTCCTCGCCTTCAAGGCGGGCGGGAACAAGGTCGGTTACTAGAAAGAGGTGAATATACTCGGAACAGAAGCCTGGTGCCGAGTAAAAGCCGCCGAGGCTCTGAATTTTCCGGGGGCGGTAGCCGGTCTCCTCCTGCATCTCGCGGATTACGGTTGCCTCAAGTGCCTCTCCGGCTTCAAGAGTGCCTGCCGGAAGCTCCAGAAGCACCTTCTCGGTGGGCTTGCGGAACTGCCTCACCAGAAGCAGATTGTCCTCTGCGTCAATGGCTACCATCGCCACTGCTCCCCGGTGCTCCACAATCTCTCTTTTGCTTTCCCGTCCGTCCGGGGTAACCACGGTATCGAGCCTGAGCTTCACTACTCTCCCCTCGTAAATAAGCTGGCTGGATACCGTTTTCTCGGGCATTACCGGCATAGCTTTGCTCCTAGCTTTTGGCTGGTCTCAGGTGGTAGATGAGCGCAATCTCATCGCAGTCCGGGTACTTGGGACAGCGGTAGCACTCGCCCCAGACCTTGCGCGGCAGGGTATCCTTATTTATGAGAGAGAAGCCCTGCTTCTCAAAGAAGGTTGGTTTGTAGGTCAGACAGAAAACGGTGGTAATATCCAGCTTTTGGGCGTCTTTGAGGCAGGCTTTCACTAGCGTTTCGCCAATGCCCTGCCCCTGATATTCCTCTAAAACGGCAAGAGACTTGATTTCGGCAAGGTCCTCCCACATGACCCCAAGGGCGATGCAACCAAGCACCTTATCTCCTTCTCTGACCACGAAGAAGCCCCTTACGTTCTCGTAAAGCTCGCTGATGGGGCGTGCCAGCATCTCGCCCTTATTGGCGAAATAGTTGATGAGACGGTGCATCTGCGGTACATCACTGATTCTGGCTTTATCGACTCGGATTGGCATCTCTCCTTCCCCTCAGTTTTTGCTCCAGTGCGGTGTAAAAAGATGCTTCGGGGTGTATCCTTAGGAAACGGATTTTGAACCTACTCTCTTTTATCGTCACGGCGCTCCCGTTCTCAAGAGGCAGACTAATGTGCCCGTCAATGCTAAGCAGTGCCGGAAGGGGAGTACTCACCTCTAGACTGATGATGCTGGTTCGCGGGAGTACCATGGTGTAAGGCAGTGACAGGTGGGGCAGGAGGGGTGAAAGGAGAAACTCTGCAGCTTGAGGGTGAAGAATGGGTCCCCCCGCCGAGAGAGCATAGCCGGTGGAGCCGGTGGCAGTCGCTACAATCACACCGTCGGCAACATAGGTGGTAAATTTTGCCCCATTGATAGATACCTGGGTATTGAGCACCCGGATAGTTGCTCCTCTTGCTACCACGACATCGTTAAGAGCATGGAGGACTGTCTCAGGTTGACCCGATGGCTGTGGGGGTCTTACCTCCAGCATTGTTCGCTCATCAATCCAGCCCTCGCCGTGAAGGACGTGGGGAAATTTAGATTCAAATTCATTGACCGAGAGCTCGGTCATGAAGCCCAATCTGCCGAGGTTTATCCCCGTAATCGGTATGTTGGTGCCCAGAACTACCTGGGCACAGCGCAGGATGTTGCCGTCTCCACCGATGCTCAATATCAGTTCGGTGCCATTAAGCCGGGTGCGGGCGTTAGCCGTCTCCCATGAGGAACCCAGCCAGACGGAGATATGCCGAGAAGTAAGAAGCCCGGCGATTTTTGCAGCGACCTCTGGTGCCGTTTCAATAAGGGGATGGTAGAGAATGCCGATTTTCTTCATCATTTTAGCCGTATCAGAACAGGTGAAGTGTAACACCCGTAGCTACGAGTGTCAAGCTGGCGGAGTCTAACCCCTTTCCTCTTCAATCAACCGAGGACGATAGTGGTTCAAGGTGAAGTAGACTTCACCAATGTTTTGTGCTAAAATTTCCGACTGTGCTAGAAAAGTGAGATAGCCGGCGCCCTGGCGCTTGGATTTTGACTCAGGCGTCAGGGTGTCTCTTAACTTAAGCCTTATCTTAAGCAATGAAAAAACTAAAGAATGCCCTAGCGATTCTTCTAACACTTGTTACACTGCTAGTCGCTCCTGCAGGCTGTGCGGTCAGGGCTTCCCCGGAGAAATACGAGGAAACCCGCAACATGATGGACACCTTCATCCGGGTAACCGTTTACGCGGATGACCGGGTCTTTGCTGGGAAAGCCATAAGTGCCGCCTTCCTCCGCATGGAGGAGATCGCTAAGGCGGCTTCAATCTTTGATGAAAATGCCGAAGCCTTCAAGCTCAACCGTGACGGTTATCTGGAGAGTCCCTCGCTTGACCTGGTGCGTCTGGTCAGGCAGTCAATAGAGTTCAACAAGCTCACCGACGGCTACTTTGACATCACCGTTCAGCCCCTTCTCGAACTCTGGGCGGCGGGTCTGTGGCAAGAGTCGGCAGAAGCTCAGCAAGCCAGGGTTAATGAATACCTGCGGCTGATTGGCTCTGATAAAATAGAGGTCACTGCCGAGCGGATAAGCCTTGAGGCGGAAGGAATGAAGATTACCCTTGGTGGCATTACCAAGGGTTACGCCGTTGATGAGGCTCTCAGGATTTTAGAGGGGATGGGGGTAAAACACGCCATTATCGCCGCCGGCGGGGATATCGGCACTCTGGGCACCAAACCGAGCGGTGAGCCTTGGAATATAAGTCTGGTCAACCCGGACAACACCAGTGAAAGTCTGGCTATCTTCCGATTCGCCCAGAAATCAATCTCAACTTCAGGGAATTACGAGCGGTATTTCTCCCCGGACAAGAAGGCTCACCACCTCATGAATCCAAAGACGGGGTATTCGGCTGGAGAGTGTATCAGCGTTACAATAGTCGCCGGCAGCGGCACCCAGGCTGACGCCTTGGCGACCTCGGTCTTTGTTCTGGGGCCAGAGAAGGGGATGAGGCTGGTTGAGTCCATGGACGATGTGGAGTGTTTCATTGTGGATACCGACCGGGAGATTATTCTTTCCTCCGGTATGGATAAGTATCTCAGTGAGAGTAAGTGAGGTGAAAAGGGAGTGAACATCAGGCTAAAGAAAAAGCGCCTGCCTAACGGGGTGCACCTGCCGGATTGCAAACTCACCGCGGCTAGCCCGATTGAGAAGGCGCCAATACCGGAGAGCGTGATTCTGCCGGTACAGCAAAATCTGGGGGCGCCCAATAAAGCCCTGGTGAGGCGAGGGGATAAGGTTCTCACCGGGCAGAAGATTGCCGATTCCGACAAATATGTGTCGGCGCCCATTCACGCCAGTTGCTCCGGTGAGGTCGCCAGTGTCACCACGGGCATCAATCCACGCACCGGGGAAGTCACGGACATCATCACGATAACCTCTGATGGCGCCGACAAGTGGATAGAGCTCGACGTCCCCAAGAATCCCGAGGCTATGACCAATGAAGAGATTCTCAAGCGGGTAAGGGAGGCTGGCATCGTGGGGATGGGAGGGGCTACCTTTCCCGCCCACGTCAAGCTGGCGCCGCCCAAGGGCAAGACGATTGATACTCTTATCCTCAACGGGTGTGAATCCGAACCTTACGCGACAGCAGACCACAGGGTGATGCTGGAGTACGGCGACAAGATGCTGGGCGGTTTACAGCTCATCCAGAAGTTGCTGGGAGCCAAGAATGTCTATATTGCGGTTGAGGACAATAAAGAAGACGCCATGGACAATCTGGAGAATTTGATTGGCAAAAAGGGCTTTCCCTTTCAGATTGTGCCGATGGAAGCCAAGTATATCGGCGGCGCCGAAAAAACGCTTATCAAAACCATCGTAAAGAGAGAAGTGCCAATAGGCGGCTTGCCACTGGACGTGGGGGTGGTGGTGCATAACGTGGCGACCGCCAAGGCTATTTACGATGCTATTTACGAGGGTAAGCCCCTGATTGAGCGGGTGGTAACAGTCACCGGTGCCGTCAAAAATCCCAAGAATCTTCTGGTAAGACTGGGCACGCCGATTAAGAGCCTGATTGACTTTTGCAGTGGCATGGTAGCGGAAGGGCAGGTAATCATGGGCGGTCCGATGATGGGAGTCGCCGTATTTGACCTTAACTCTCCGGTGACCAAGGGCACCACCTGCCTTCTAGTGAAAGCCCCGCAGCCGATAAAAGAGACTAACTGCATTAACTGCGGTCGCTGCATTGCCGTCTGTCCGGCGGGACTTATGCCCAGGGTATATCCTAGGTATATTAAGAAGGGTCAGTATGAAGACTGCCAGTCGTATTATATAGAGTGTTGTTTCGAGTGCGGCATGTGCTCCTATGTCTGCCCGGCCAACATTCCTCATGTCCAGTACATAAAGATTGCTAAGAAGGAGATTAGTAGGAGGAAAGCAAAGAAATGATGCCACAAGGTGAGTTCCAGGTCTCGCCAGGGCCTCATATCTGGCGGGGTTTTTCAGTAAACCGAATAATGTATCTCACCGCTCTGGTCTTGCTCCTGCCCGTTGGCGCGGCGACCTATTTCTTCGGGCTGAGGGCGCTTTTCATCGTGCTGACCAGTGTGGTTTTCTCCCTGCTAACGGAGTGGGGCTGTAAGAAGATTAGAGGCAAGCCCTTCGTCATGGATGGGAGCGCTATTATCACCGGCATGCTTTTAGCCCTCACTCTACCCGCGGCAATTAACCTCTGGATGGTGGCCCTGGGGGCTGTATTTGCCATCGGCATCGTCAAAGAAGCCTTCGGCGGTCTGGGCTACAACATCTTTAATCCTGCTCTGGCGGCACGTGCTCTTCTCGCTGCTTCCTTCCCCAAAGCGATGACGACCTGGTTGATGCCTTTCAGCGTGGACGCTGTATCCACCGCCACTCCTCTGAGCAATAACTTCGCCTGGTCTTCCCGGCTGGCGGCGAGGCTTGCCCTTTACCAGGACATGTTTTTCGGGAATCGTGCCGGTTCTATGGGCGAGACTTCGGTGGTGATTCTCATTGTCGGGGGCATTCTGCTCATAGCTTTACAGCTCATTGACTGGGAGGTTCCGCTAATCTTTGTCGGCACAACGGTCGCGGTGGGGGCGCTTTTTGGTGAGGACCCGGTGCTACAACTGCTCTCTGGCGGTCTACTGCTCTGCGCCATCTTCATGGCGACCGACCCGGTGACCACGCCGGTAACACGCCGGGGCAGGATGATATTCGCACTCGGTTGTGGTTTGACCACTGCTGTTATCAGAAGGTTCGGCGGTTTACCCGAAGGCGCCGGCTACTCTATTCTCTTCATGAACTCTCTAGCCCCGATTATTGACCGACTGGTCAGGGTAAGACCGCTCGGTTTCAGAAAGGCGGTGAAAGGTGCAGCCTAAAGAGAATGTCCTGAAGAAGCTCTATCCGGTAATCATCGTTACCATAGTTGTTTTCGCCTCGGTAAACTTTCTCAGCTATGCCAATCGCTTTACCGAGCCTAAAATCAAAGCTCAGGAAGAAGCTGGTTCTATGGCACCGCTTAAAGTCTTCTTTCCTGAGATGACCAGCTTCAACCTGGAAAACGATGTCTACACCATCCTGGCAGATGGCAAGACAGTCGGCTATGCCTTCAAGGCGACCGGCACTGGCTATCACGGAGAAATTAGCATCATGGTGGCGCTGCAAGATGCGACCACCGTAAAGGGTATCGCTATTGTCTCTCAGAGCGAGACAGCGGGGCTTGGCGACCGCGTTAGACTACCATCGTTTACGGACAAATTCATTAATCAAAAAATAGAGGACATTAAACTTAAGTCCGATGGCGGACAGATAGATGGGATTACCGGCTCTACGATAAGCTCAAGGGCGGTGGTAGAGGCAGTCAGAAACACCGCCCTTGAAAGAGTCAAGGCATTACCTAAATAGCTTAATTTAGAGAGAGGAGGGCACGAATGAAGAAAATGTGGGGTGAATTTACCAAGGGATTCATTACCATGAACCCGCTTATGGTGCTTTGTCTGGGCAACTGCCCCGCTCTCATGCTGACCATCGGGCTGGATGGTTCTATCGGCATGGCGGTGGGTCTTGCCTTCATCATGTTCTGGACGAGCATTATCATCTCAACCATGCGGAACTTCATCCCCAATGTGGTAAGAATCCCCATCATGATTGTTATTGCCGCCAGCTTTGTCACCATCGTTGACATGACCTTTCACGCCTATGTCCCGGCGATATACACCCTGCTGGGTATATACCTGCCACTGATTACGGTAAACTGAAACGTCCTTGGTCGGGCGGAGGTCTTCGCCCTTCACAATCCGGTGAGGCTATCTATCGCTGATGGCGTGGGTGTAGCTCTTGGGTTCGGTCTTGCCATGCTGGTAGTGGCTATCCCGAGGCAGCTATTCGGCACGGGAAGCCTATCCTTCATGGGACAAAAGTTCCTTACCTTACCCGTTCTGAAAGACCAGCCTATCGGGCTGCTGGTGCTGCCGCCAGGAGCATTTCTGGTCATTGGACTTCTTCATGGACTATTGAGACGGATGGGGGTGGAAAAACATGAGTAATAAAGGGCTCTTTGAGATATTCTTTCAGATGGCGATAGTGAACAACTTCGCGGTTGCCCTCTTCCTGGGGCTATGTCCCTTCTTTGGTGTGACCAAAAGGGTAAAGGACGCCGTCCCCATGGGCGTAGCTCTGGGACTGGTCATGTTCATCTCAGCTGCAATCTGCTGGATTTTGACCTATCAGTTGCTTATACCCTTTAAAATCCTCTACATGAACAATGTGATTTACATACTGGTGATTTCAACACTGGTACAGCTTACCGAGATGTATGTCAAGCGAACTAACGCCAATCTGTATAATGCCTTTGGCATCTTCTTGCCGCTTATTACCGTGAACTGTGGTGTCCTTGGGATTACTTTCATTAATCTCAGGGAGCAGTATTCCCTGATTCAAAGCATTGTATCGGCTTTCGGTGGCGCGGTTGGCTTTGCTTACATAATGATTGTAATGGCGGCAATAAGGGAGAAGCTGGACACGGCTCTTCTTCCGATTAACTTCAGAGGGCTACCGATAGCTATCTTTGTTGCCATGTTGCTTGGTTTGACTTTCTACGGCTTCGCCGGTCTGGTATAATATAGGCTCAATTACTCGGTTTGGAGGTTGTGTAGATGGTACCAGTACTAATTATTACGGCAATTGGGCTTGTCTGTGGAGCCCTTATATACGTCGGATTTCTGAAGATACCGCAAAAAGTACAGGGACTGGAGAAGACAGAAGAGATTAATGCCATTCTGCCGGGACGTAACTGTGCTGCCTGTGGTTTCCCCGGCTGTTTCGGTTTCGCTCAGGCACTGACCAAGAACCCGGAGCTGATAAGGAGCGTCACCTGCGGTATGACCGCTCAGGACCCGGAAAAGCTAGCCAAGCTGGGAAAAGCCCTGGGCATAGAGCTGGATGCCGCAGCCCTGGCGAAGAAGGCGCTCGTTCATTGCGCCGGGAACTCGGAGGCTATCTTCGATTACGAAGGTATTGAGACCTGCAAGGCGGCGGCACAGCTCCTCAGCGGGCAGAAGAAATGTCCCTACGCTTGTCTGGGTCTGGGGGACTGCGTGAATATCTGCCCTGAGGGGGCTATCTCGATAGACCCGGATACCAAAGTCGCCAAAATAGATTGGAACAAGTGTATCGGCTGCGGTCTATGCGTTAAGGAGTGTCCGAGGGGGATTATCGAGCTCGTGTCTCCAGGGACGAAGATTGCCCATCGCTGTAGCTATATACCCCTCCGGAACATCCCGGGCAGGGAGCGCTGTGAATTCGGCTGTACCCACTGCCAGCTCTGCTTTAAAGCCTGCGAGGCTGGTGCCATAACCTGGAACAAAGAGAAAGGTATTCCCGAGTTTGACTCGGCGAAGTGCACCCTCTGCCTTGCCTGCGTTGAAGCCTGCCCGACCAGGGTTCTGACGGTGGTTACCAGGGAAAAAGAGGAGGCGAAGGTCGCCGCCGCTTAATTACAATTAAATTGGAGCGGGGGATGCGTGTCATCGAAGTTCTACCCGGCATCTACCAGCTGACCCCGCTCCGCTACGTGAACTTACTGGTTATAAATAGATAAAAAATAATACTGGTTGATACCGGCGTAATCTTTAGCGCCGGTATTGTTTTGGACTTTGTCGAGAGCCTGGGACGCAAATCGGCGGATATAGACTTAATAATTATCACCCACAACCACCTTGACCATGTGGGCGGTATTGGCGGGCTTGAGGTAATTCATACCCCTGGACATACTCCCGGTAGCATAGCCTTTTCTCCAGAAAGGAGAGGCTTCTCATTGTCGGTGATGCCCTGTCCAAGCACCACGGGCGGATTAACCTGCCGGTGAAAAGGAATTGTTGTGATTTCCCTCTGGCGATAGACTCGGTGAAAAAGCTTGCCTGATTTGATTCCGAGACAATCTGCTTCGGGCACGGCAGACCGGTTAGTGGCGATTTCAAGGACAGACTGCGCTCTCTGGTTGAGGAAGTATGAATCTGCTTTCTTCTGCTATAATTAGCACGATGCGTGTTATCACTGGGAAAGCCAAGGGGACTAAACTCGTAGCACCGAAAAGGAAAGCTACCCGTCCTGCCACCGACTTGGTTAAGGGGGCTATCTTCTCCATTCTGGAGAATCTGGCGGGTGACTGGTCTTGTGTCCTTGACCTTTACTCCGGCAGTGGGGGGCTGGGTATCGAAGCCCTTTCCCGGGGTGCCGGTTGGGTTGACTTTGTTGAGCACTCCCATGAGTGCTGTGACGTAATCAGGCAGAATCTGGAGAAGACGAAGTTACTGGGCCAGGCGCATATTTACTCCTGCGAGGTGCGGAAAGCATTCTCCTTTCTGGATAAAGAGTATGGAATTATTCTGATAGACCCACCCTATCCCGATTTGAGTATTGGTGATATAATAACTGAACTTTCAGCACTTAAACTGGTGGGCAAAGACACAATTCTGGTGGTGACGCACTCACCTCACCATTCGCTGATGAAAACTTATGGCACTCTCAGGATGGTCAAGGAAAGTCGTCACGGCGATAGCTGTATTGCCATCTACCGAAAGGAGGCTCAGTCTTGACAGTCGCACTTTATCCGGGGAGTTTTGACCCTATAACCAACGGGCATATTGACGTGGCGATGCGGGCGGCGAGGCTCTTTGAGAAACTGATTGTCGGCATCTATGCTACACCCAACAAGCGTATCATGTTCACCATTCAGGAGAGAGTGGAACTGGCAAAAGATGCGCTATCCAATGTCAAGAATATTGAGGTCGTGCCTTTTAGCTCTCTCGTGGTTAACTTCGCGCGCACTATCGGTGCCCAGACCATGGTGCGCGGGCTCCGGGCGGGTTCCGATTTTGAGCGTGAGTTTGACCTGGCACTGATGAACCGAAAGCTCAATCCAGAGCTGGAACTTGTCTGCCTCATGGCGAGCCAGGAATACCAGTTCTTGAGCTCAAGCATCCTTAAGGAAATTGCGAGGCTCGGTGGGAAGATTAACGAGTTCGTACCCGATAATGTGGCGCAGGCTCTAAAAAAGAAACTGGCTACCGGAGCCTATATTCCGGACACGGTATACTTCCCCGAGTAAGAAGCCAAATAAGCATCTGATAACTGTTACTCAAAGCCGATAACGGCGATTCCTTCAGTCTTCTCCTCTGCCATTAAGTCGCTAAATCAGTTGGTGTCTATCGAAAGAACGAGCGGATGAAGTCAAACTCAGGTGGTAGCAAGGCCAAAACAACGGGGAATTTGTCCAGAAGTACCGCTGCAAGGACAGAGTTACTGATGGCGCTATTGGGGCCAACATAATTGCTCCAGACTGCTATGGCCGCCCCGCAGAAGAGTGCCCCCATGGTGAGACCGAAGACTGCCCCGCCAAGGCGGTTGAACCAGCCCAGCATAATAGCCGAAGCCACCTTGGTCAGGACTCTGGCGACGATAGCGGCGACGATGAGAACGGCAAGGAGAATAGCGGCAAAGGCGACAATGTTGGCTATGTTTTCCCGGGGGATGAAGGTAAGCCGGCGGGCAAGGATGAGGTAAGAACGGCTGGCGAGGGTAACCCCAATCACCATGCCGGCGAGAGTGATAGCCGCCTTGATGATTCCCTGCTTTAACCCGATAAAGAATGAAATGCCGAGAACCACTAGAATTGAAATGTCAAGCCAGCTCATGTCTTAACCTCCCGCTTTGAGTTATTGCTTATTTTACACCAAAAAGTCTAGCCGTAACGTAGTGCGGTGATGGGGTCGAGGCGGGCGGCTCTTAGCGCCGGGTAAACCCCGGAGGCAAGCCCGATAATTACCGAGACGGAGATAGCCATGGTGACGATGTCGGTGGTGACAACGGCGTTTATCGTCTGCCCGCCGACGTCAATCGCCGAGATTATTCTGGCGAAGGCGTAGCCCAGCGCGATACCGATGCCGCCGCCGGAGAGGCTCAAGACCGAGGCTTCAATCAAAAACTGGGTCAGGATGTCGCGCCGTTTTGCCCCGATTGCCTTACGCAGCCCGATTTCTCTGGTTCTCTCGGTTACCGATACCAGCATGATGTTCATGATGCCGATGCCACCGACAATGAGGGATATACCGGCGATGGTGCCTAGAAAGATAGTGAAGACGCCCGTAATCTGCTGCACCGTGGAGAGGTACTGCTCCTGGGTGATAACGGCGAAGTCAGCCTTTTCGTCGGGGTCAATTTTATGGCGCTTTCTGAGGAGGGTTTCAATCTCATCTTTCACATCCTCAATCACCTCTTTACCCGAGACCTGGATGGCAATGGACTGGACAGTATCCTCACCGCTCGCCAGACGCTCGGAGAAAAGTCTTATCTGATAGGTGGTGATGGGTACGACGGCGACCTTGTCCATGCTGAAGCCAAAGAAACTACCCCCCTTCGGCTCCAGAACCCCAATGACGGTGAACTTCTTGTTCTTGATACCGACTTCTAATCCGATGGGGTCTCTCTCGCCGAATAAATCTTCAGCCAGCTTGCTCCCCAGCACTACCACCATGTCTCTGGCGGTGACATTCCGCTCCGAGAAGAACTGTCCTGTGCCAATCTTATAGTTATAGGTGTTAGCATAGTCCGGCGTTGAACCGTGAATCACCGTGGTCTCTCCTTCGTTGCCGAATGATATGTCAACATAGTTCTCATTAGTCGGCGCCGATGCAGTGATATAGGGGATATTTTTCAATATGGCATCGTTATCGTCGAGGGTTAAAGTGCTCCTGGCAAATTGCGCGGAGAAGGCGGCGAGACCAGGCGCCGCCGGATTTCTGGGCTGAAGGTAGAGGACGTTCGAGCCGAGCTGTTCAAAGGCGGCGGTAATAGTCGCCTGAGCGCCTCTTCCCACTGACATCAGGGTAATAGTGGCGGAGACACCGATAATTATCCCCAGCATGGTGAGGGCAGAGCGGAGCTTGTTGGCACGGAGTGACCCAAGCGCCATAAACAGGAATTCGAAGAGCTTCACGGCTTACAGCCCTCCCCTAGCTCATCCGAGATGATATTGCCGTCCTTGAGGCGGATGATGCGTCTTGTCTGGTTGGCAATGTCCATCTCATGGGTGACCAGAATCACCGTAATGCCCTCGCCGTTCAGCCCGCAGAGGAGTGAGACGATTCCGCTCGCTGAGATGCTGTCCAGATTTCCTGTCGGCTCGTCGGCAACAATGATGGGAGGCCGGTTAATCAGGGCACGGGCAACGGCAACCCTTTGCTGTTCGCCGCCGGATAGTTCCGTTGGTCTGTGGTTCATGCGCTCGGTGAGACCGACCCGGCTTAAAGCCTCTATGGCTCTCGCCCGGCGGCTGCGTCCACCGCTGTATATGAGCGGAAGCTCCACGTTGGCCAGAGCGGTCGCCCGCGGCAGGAGATTGAAATCCTGAAAGACAAAGCCGATTTTCCGGCTTCTTATATTGGCGAGCTGGTTATCGTTCAACCGGCTTACATCTGCGCCGTCAAGGATGTACCTTCCCATGGTCGGCTTGGCGATACAGCCGATGATGTGGAGAAGGGTCGATTTGCCTGACCCTGACGCCCCGACGATAGCAACCAGCTCACCGTCGTTTATCGTCAGGCTCAAGCCGTTAAGGGCACGGACCTCAACTTTGCCCATGCGGTAAATCTTTGAGATGTCTTTAAGCTCAATCATTTTACACCTAGGTGGCGCGGGGCTTCCGCTCTATGACCACGGTATCGCCCTCCTTGAGCCCCTCCAGCACCTCCACCTGTGTCGCGTCACCGATGCCCCTTCGGATGACTCTTTCCTCAACGTTCCCGTTCACGAGCACCTTGACCGCAGTCTCTCCCTTGTCGCTGGTATAGAGCACCCGCTCCGGGATGATTAAGGTCTGCTCCCTTCTATCGGTAACAATCTCAGCCTTAGCCGTCATCCCTGACTTCATGGCGGGGTATTTCCAGGCGTCAACCGAAATCTTGATTTCATAGACGACAACACCTCCCTCGGTGCGTGAGGTGGGGGAGATGTAGGTCACCTCGCCCTCGGGTGTTATATCGGGAAGGGCGTCAAGGGTAAATGTCGCTTTTTGACCGATGCTAACTCTGGCGATGTCAACCTCATCCACCGTTGCAATCAGTTCAAGGCGGTCGGGGTCAACGAGTTCAAAAATGACCTTGCTGGCGTAGTCAGCGGAGGACAATTTGTCGCCCTCTTTGGCGTTTGCCTGAGAGATTAGCCCACTAAAGGGGGCTTTGATGACGGTCTTCGGGAGCTCGTCCTGGGCTTTCTTCAGGTCATTCTGGGCTTTGTCCAGGGCAAGCTGGGCTTTTCCCATGGCGAGCTGGGCGTCGCGGAGCGTCCAGAAGCTGGCAACAGAGAGCTGGCCGGAGAGGAATACATCGTCACCCTGACCCCGCCCCAGTTTTTCCCAGGCGAGGTTGAGGCTAGTGTCCGCATCGTCGAGCTGGCGATTCATTTCGGCGAGTGTCTCCACCGTAAGCTCTGAAGTTAGGAGATTCCGAGTGCTCTCAACATTATTCTGAGCCGACGCAATCGCGGCTAAAGCCTCGGGGACACCAAAGGCGAAAGTGTAGTAGGTGTAGGGGTAGGTTATCTTCTTATAGCTGTCAGTGGCTATCTCCAGATCTATCGCCGCTGAACTAACGGCGATTTCTGCAGTCTTTATGTTTAGTTCCAGTGGTGCGGTGTCAAGGCGGGCTAGTACCTGACTTTCGCTCACTCGTTCTCCCTCTTTGACCGCTATCTCGGTAACGGTGCCACTAGTGGCGAAGGTGAGCCTACGGCTGGATACGAGAGAGAGATTGCCATCGGCGGATACGGTGAGTGTGATGTCGTCTCTTTTGACCTCAAAGAGCTGACGCTCAACCTGATTACTACTTCGGCAGGAGACACTAACCATGAGCAGGCTCACTGCGAACAGAAAAAGGCTCAGTTTAAGCAGTCTATTTTTCACGGGTGACCTGCCTGAGCTTTTTAGACTGGCGCGCTGGAAGCAAGTAGTCCCTGCCAAATATCTTCTGGAAGAGTGAGGTCATGTCCTCGGACTTGATGAAGACGATGTGCGGGAAGGGCATCAGATTGTGGGCGAGGACGATGAACTTCTCGCCGGCGGCGATTCTGAGCTTCTGCCGGAGTTTAGCCGGCAGGACCACCTGCCCCCTCAGTCCGACGGTGGCGCTACCGAAGAACTCAAAGCCACGGATATCCATGCTTTCACCTCTGTATGAAACGGATGAAACTACCTACTAATCTTACATTATAGCTTGGCATATGATAGTGTTCAAGAGTGTCTGCGTGGCGGTGAAGTGTCAGAGGGGGAGCTCTTCCTAGTTTGTTCCCTATCATTATCAAGGCTGCTCCGCGAGTCTGGTCTCCTCTCTACTCTGGATTGCCGCCGGCGTGGGAATGACAGCACAGATAGATTGCCCACGCCCAAGTTACTCCTGCTCGCAATGTCATCAATTCTTATTGGCAAGTGGCTGTCATTTAGGCTAAACTTGGGCGTCCAAAGTTGCTCAGTAAAGGAGAAGCTGGTGGCAAAGAGAGTTCTGGTCCTTTTGGGCAGTCCCAGAAAGAACGGCAACAGTGAGATTCTGGCGAAAAAAGTGATAAAGGGGGTTGAATCAGCAGGAGCAAAGGTTGAAAGCTTCCATCTCAGCGAGATGGCAATCGCGCCCTGTGACGCCTGCGGTGCCTGTCAAAAAAGGGCTGCCACAGGTTGTGTGGGCAAAGACGATATGCAGATTCTATATCCGAAGCTCAGAGCGGCTGATGCCATCGTCATCGCCAGTCCCATCTACTTCTTTTCTGTCTCTGCCCAGACCAAGCTCTTCCTTGACCGCTGGTATGCGTTACAGGGAAGAGCCGGTAATCCCCTTGCCGGAAAGAAAATCGGCATTCTCCTCACCTATGGTGATGCCGACGCCATTGTTTCGGGGGCGGTTAATGCCATCAACATGTTCCGGGATATTTTCAACTACCTTCATGTCGAGATTGTCGGCATTGTCCACGGCAGCGCCTGGCGGGCTGGTGAGATAAAGGAAAACCCGGCTCTGCTCAAGGAAGCCTATGCGCTAGGTAGAAAGCTCGGCTCAGAAAATTAGAAGTGAATGGAGGCAGTAGCGATGTGGTCTTTAGTCTGCTTCTTTGCTGGCATTCTTCTGGCTAACGGGGTGCCTCATTTTGTTTACGGTGTCTCAGGCAAGAGCTTTCCCAGTCCTTTCGCCAAGCCGCCCGGAGTAGGAGAGTCATCCCCGGTTACTAACGCTATCTGGGGACTGGCAAATTTACTCGCCAGCTACAAAAAGCCGACGTGGGTCTTCTTCGTGGAACGGCTGGCGCGTAACGCCCTCGGGCAAGGTGAAAAAACACGAGCTACGGGAGATGTTGCGGCTGGGAGAATTAAAGTAGCTGGCGACTATATCAGCCGGCTGACGATGAGATACAAGTACCGTATACTGAATACAGCACCGGCGATACCGAGGGGTATGGCAAAAGTGGAGTGGGATAAACTGCCATAGATGGTTATCTGATTCCTGCCCTGAGCCAGAAGCCCTTTCGCCATGTCGTTATTCTGGAGTTCGGAGGTGGTAAAAGAGACGACTCCAAGCGCTATTAGAGACATATTCAGAGTGAAACCCACCAGAAACTCTCTCACACTCCCGGGCGTCCACCAGTCAAACTTGAGGCCGCTCAGGAATTTGCCAATGTGCCCTGACGTCCGCCAGTTCAGGGGAAAACCCAATCGCCAGAAGAGGACAGGAAGAGTAAGAAGAGTAGCAAACAGGAGAACTGCGGCAATTCTCTTCACTCTTCTGGTCTGCCTTTCTTCATCGGGCGTCATGACCTTGATTACCTGCATTGGCGCGGCTCCCTCAGAATTACCTCGTCTATGGTTAGGCTGGGCTTAACTCTTGACTGACTTGGCGTATTTCCAGGCTAAGCCTTCTTTAAGCCAGATAAGCTTACCGCACCTCTGGCAGAGGAACTGGGTGCCGTTACCCGCCTTTTGCTCGTTCCACCTGACCAGTCTCTGGCAGTTAGGGCAATAAATCCTTTTACTGAAACGCTTCATTAGTTTTCCACCTTTCTCGTTCATTATAATAGCACAGTTCAGGGTCCGAAGACGGTGGACTTGCAAAAAAGATTGGATTGGTGTATAGTATACACAGTGGTTTCAATCTGTGTTGTCGCATACTTTCAAGTATTGGATGACCGGATCTCAACCAACTATTAGAAGAGAGGAGGTCATCCAATGAGTTTTGAAGAAAAATCGCTCCAGTGTTCCGATTGTGGGGCGACTTTCACCTTCAGCGCTGAAGAACAGGAGTTCTTCCAGTCTAAGGGCTACACCAATGAGCCCAAGCGCTGTCCCTCATGCCGCCAGGCAAGGAAGGCAGAACGTTCTGGTGGGAATAGTGGCTATGGAGCCAGACGCCAGATGTTCCCTGCCGTGTGTGCCGAGTGTGGCAAACCCACCGAAGTACCCTTCGAACCCCGGAGTGGTAAGCCGGTGTACTGTAGCGATTGCTACCGCAAAGTCAAACAGACTAGATAAGCTGGTTTGACACCAAGAGCCAGAGTGAAAAATCTCTGGCTCTTTCTTTTATAGCGCTCTATTAGCTGGCCCGTCAGACGAGCTAATGAGAGGGCGGGGATAAGAGGTCGTCTTTGTCGGTCTCGGGGTTCTCCTCTTAGACAGTGCTTATCTCTATCGGTGCCACGGTAAGGCGATAAAGGGTTTTCTGCTGAAATAAAAGTGCTGGAGTGCAGCCGTACCAGACCGTACTCCAGCTACCATCACCCTTTGGTAAAGCTAAGTTACTTCCAGAGGTCTTTCACGATGTTATCCAGCCCCAGCGCTTTAAGTGTCTCGGGGAAGGGCTTACCCGTCTTCCTGTCCCAGCCCATTTCCTTGTAGTAGATGTCCAGCATCTTATCCCAGTGCGGCTGGATGGTGACGCCTTTGGCCGGACCGTCAACCGGCGCCGACCAGTAGCGGGGTGAAGAGCGCTCCGTCTCGACCCCGATACCGTGCCGGAGGTTGAAGGCGCGGAGGACATTGGAGAGCCTGAAACCCACGTCCGAAGCGTCCTTGGGGGTAAAACTCCAGCCGGTTACCGCATTGAAGGGCACCAGAAGCTCGCGCAGGGTGCCGTACGTGGCAAAGGTGCAGGTACCGAGGCAGTCTTCAAACTGGCGCCTTCCCTTCGTTTTGGCGGTGTGGGTGGCGACCTCTTCCGGGGAGAAAATATCTTTCAAGGTGTGTCCGTCCGGGTCAGGGGGACCGGCGTATCCCGATGAGTAGGTGCCGATGTCGGAGGTCGCCGTGTCAAACATCTCGCGCCACATGGCTCTGTGGTCGTGACCTCTCGGTGAGTGCCCCTTCCCGACATAAATACCAAACTCCTTAGCCATTGGTCCCAGAGCCTCAGCCGCCTTTGCCGTGCCCTCCGCCAAAACGTTGGCAAAGGCACCCTCACGGCGGGCGATACGCTCAAGAAGCGTCCCCACGGCCTCGGTATTGCCCCAGTTAAGGTTAAGCCCACCGGTGTCTTCCTGCTTGAGGAAGCCCTTCTCGTAAAGCTCCATCACCATGGAGACCAGGAAACCGGCTTCGTTCCCCTCCAGCCCCAGGAGGGTAAGCTGATTGGAGAGAACCAGTATCTCGGCGGCGTCGGTATTGCCGATGAGGGGTCCCCAGGCGGCATACATTTCGTACTCCGGCTCCTCTACGGTAAGACCCTTGTGCGCCCCCTCAGTAAAGGTAACCAGATTGCAGTGGTGACTGCGGCAAGACCAGCAGGGGGCAGGCGTTATCTTCCAGCGTTCCCTGCCGTACTGAGTGGTGATGATATCGGTCTGGGGATAGAGGTCGGTGGTATAGTTCTTGATGGGAAGGGTGCCCACCTTGGTGCGGCTTGAACCCCTGGCATAGTTACCCCCGGTGCCCCAGTTGAAGACAACACCCCTCACCGGGTCAGCCTGGATGGCGTCCCACATCTTCTCTACCGAATCGGCCAGGCCATCCGGGTCAGCCACCGCCACTGTGCCTTTACCCCTTGCCGCACAGATAGCCTTGAGCTTTTTGGAGCCCATCACCGCTCCAGAGCCGTTGTGCCCGGCGGCATGGTCTTTGTCACCGAAGATGCCGGCGAACTTGACCAGGTTCTCACCCGCCGGTCCCACGCAGAAGACGCTCATCGCCTTCTCCCCGTAGCCGAGTTCTGCCTTGATGGCGTCCTCAGTCTCCCAGGTGTTTTTGCCCAGCAGGTGCTGGGCGTCTCTTAGCTCGGCTTTGCCGTCGTGCATGTAGAGGTAGACCCAGCGCTTGGCTATCCCCTGGAAGATGACGGCGTCGTAGCCGGCGAACTTCATGAAAGCGCCCATGTAGCCGTTAGCCTGGGTCGCCACCGCCCCGTTAGTGAGTGGCCCCTTGGTCACGACAGAGATGGTGCCCGAGCCACCCATTCTGGTGCCGCCGAGGGGGCCCGAAGACACGATGAGGCGGTTTTCCGGGGAGTTCCACTGCACCCCGGGAGACACCTCGGCGTAGAGGTACTTCGCCCCGAAGCCAGACCCGCCCACCCACTTCTTAAGTTCCGCCTCGCTCAGGGTCTCTTCGCTGATGCGCTCGTTAGTAAGGTTAACTCTCAGGATTTTACCCGCGTAGCCATTTGTCGCCATTACCAAACCTCCTTTTATCACCCGAGAATAGATTTAGAAGGGTATCCCTTCTAAATCCTTAAATTACTTCTTCTGATAGGTGGCGATGCCCTCCTGGTAGTCCTTGGGCAATCTGGATAGAGATACCGGGGAAACCAGCTGGGTAGCAATAAGCTTCTTCCCCTTGTCCGGCAGCTCATCCCACTTAAACTGGGCGGCAGTCCTGACCACACTTGCCGGCTGGGCGAAGGACGAGTGGACGACGTCCATGTCAACAAACACCTCG
This sequence comes from Chloroflexota bacterium, assembly GCA_043800335.1. Lineage (GTDB taxonomy): Bacteria > Chloroflexota > Dehalococcoidia > Dehalococcoidales > JAZDNC01 > JAZDNC01. Next base: position 2,231 of record JAZDNC010000012.1, on the reverse strand, counting down.
ACGAAGGCCGGTTTCTTCTCCTTCATCGCTACCTGGAAAGCCCGCTTAATCGCTGGTTTGAGCTGCTCCGGTTTCTCCACAAACTCGGGGTGGGCGCCTACTTCGGCGAACATCTTCTCGTAGTGTATCCAGGGCATGGTCTCCCATGAATCATGAAGTACATTGCCCTCTACCGCGCAGGCTTTAGCCCAGAAGTACTCCCATGTGCCGTTGATGAGGGTGTTGTTGTTCTCATGCAGGAAGATTGCTGGGATATTCCACCTGACGCAGGTCTCGATGTCCATGCCACCAGCACCCACCGCCCCGTCACCCATGACGGCAAAGATTGGTTTCTCACGGTTGGTGGCAAGTCCCGCCGCCAGCGCCATGCCCGGGGAGTGTCCGATGCCGATGGTCTCAGAGGCGTCCAGGTTACAGCCACTTGTCGTCGCGATATTCCAGGCGGTGAAGTAGGCGGAGGCGGTGAAGCCATCAACGATTGATATACAATCGTTGTTGTAGTCTTCGCTCATCACCTCAGAGACATAGCGTCCGACCAGGTCAGGGTGAACCGGCATCTGGTGTGCCATCCTATCGGTCCTGGCGAGAACCCGCTTCTTGTAGCTCTCCTCGGTGTCCTTGACAAACTGGCGCCACTTCTCCCACTTAGCCACCGGTTTTTTGATGCCCATATCCCTAGCTACCTGAATCATCTGCTTCAGGGTCTGCTTCAGGTTGCCGATAACTTCAATATCGGTGGGGAGATTGAGTTCTGTGGTCTCATGGTCGTCCTGAATCTGGCAGTAACGGATGGTGTGCGGGAAGAAGGGCGGATTACCAAAACCCTCCAGCATGCCGCATCTCAGTCCCAGTATGATGCATCTGTCCGCTTGATCAAAGACGGGGCCTCTGGCTCTTCTGCCGTAGTTCAGGTCATCCAGCTCAGAGATTATGCCCCTGGCGGTGCGCCGTCCGCTCGAAGGGACGCCAAGGAGATGGGCAAATTCCCGGTACTCCTCCTGGCAGTCCTGCTGGTGGGCGGCGTGACCGGCGATGATGACCGGTTTCTCTGCCTCCAGTAGCCACTTGACCGCCTGCTCCACCAGAGCCGGGTTTGCCATATACTGCTGCACCTCATCGCGGGGTTTCCAGTAGCCGGGGCGGTAAGTCTGATACAGCACCCTTCTCGGTACCATATAGTTATTGCTAACATTCATCCCGTAGCTGGAGACGCCAACGACCACCGGCCCGGCGGGTGGCGCCACGGCACTGCGGAAAGCCCTTTTTAGCTGGAAGAGGAGGGTGTTTGGCTCGTAAACGTTCCTTACCCACTTGCACAGGCCCCTCTCTTGGGTCTCCGCCCGGGCGATGCCCTGTCCGCCAAATTTGTCATCATCAAAGGGGCCGGAGTTCATCTGGAGGGCTACACCCGGGGAACCGGCTGAGTAAGCCTGACAGAGCCCGCTTGAGAAGTTGGTAAGCCCCGTCCCCTGACCGGGCAGGGCAAAACCGGGGCGGCGGGTCATCCTGCCCCAGGCGTCCATGGCAAAGCCTGCCGCCTGCTCGTGTCGACAGTGGACACACTTTATCTTGTTCTTCTGGAAGCCGGCGGTGAAGGTACCTGTCTGCCCGCCGGTAAGGAAGAAGCAATACTCTACCCCCTCTTCCTTCAGCATCTCGGCAACGGCATCGGCGATGCAAATCTTTTCCTCCGCTTTGACATCAACCACCGCCGCTCTGGCCATCTCGGTGGTAGGACGGAGCTTGTCGACTATCATTCTTTCTTCTTGTTCTGCCATTTTAGTCTCCTTCCCAGGATTATTTTGCCGGAGTGATGCCCTTTAGAGCGTTACTTTCACCTCCTTTTCGAATTCTTGGAGAAAATAAAAACGACCGAGAAGGCATGTTTAAAGGGAAGTTCCTCGATCGTGATTTTCACAGTCCCAACCTCTCAGCCGATGCCCTGCGACTCAGTTTCGCCATAAGAGCCAACGATTTTCCGGTAAGCCGAGAACTAGTCTTTCGGAGACGTCTACAAGAGGGGAACCAGATTTTTCTGCTTGGATTGTAGTTAACCTTAGTTTTCTTGTCAAGTTTGCCCAGCGTAGAATTTCTTTTAAACAATAGATAACGGAAAGGGGGGTAGCCCGAAAGCTACCCCCCTTGAAGACAGGAGGCGATGACTATTTCTTCTGGTAGGCGGCGATGCCCTCCTGCCAGTCCTTGGGCAGTCGGGGCATGACGCCCGGGGT
>JAZDNC010000008.1:0-17970 GCA_043800335.1 Chloroflexota bacterium | reverse complement strand
TGGGTTACAGGAGCAGCAGCTGGACTCATACAGCTTGTCGTCAACAAAAGGAGAAGTATCAGCGCCAGAAGCCTTGTCTTGAACATTCCCTCGACCTCTTATCCTCGAGTGACGGTATTTCACTTGTATCATAGTGTTACTTCATAAGCAAGGCAATATTGGCTTCGGCAAGAGGTCACACTACTAGCTCCTCGGGATCACAATTTGAGTTATTGTTACGCTTGGTGAAGTCTAACAATCCCGAGCCTAGTGCAACGCTGGTGTCTCAGTAGCTCGAAACCAACAACCTCAGTGCCGTAGCGTTCGATGGTCTCCCTAGACGCTTTCTACAGTGGTTCTTCTATTCCCTTCGCGAGATTCGTAACCGAATCGGCTACTGACTTATCAGCTGCACTCAGTATGGATTGACAACGGTCATAATCGCTGCCAAGTGCGGCTAGAAAATACTTGTTACGTTCACTCAGAGTATGCAACAGTAAGCCAACTAAATCCTTCTTGTCTCCGTATTCTGCTGGAAGAATGCTATAAGCAATGGGCTGAAGCACTCGGAAATAACCTGCACGCTACCAGGGCTAAGAAACAACGGCATATAGGGATGTTTCATGTGAAGTTCTTTAAACCATTCCACCACTTCTGGTATGTCCCAAAGAGACCTCGCATCACTATCATAGCCGTTGATAGCTATCACCATCTTTGAATAATTCATATCTCCTGATCTTATCTGTGGCAAGGCAACTGAGTCTATGTGACGTAGCAAAACAGAAAAACTCCTCTGTAATATGTCGGTTTTTGGTATTACGACATATGATATTCCGATATCTCTTCTCATGTTCGTCTCCTCCTATTCTGCTATTTGTCTAATGATGCAGGGGAGGCTCAGTACCTCCGCGACATAGCCTCCCTCAATGGAATTGACCATGAGTCATACCGCTATAGTCATCAACGTTATTTTACCCCAGTCTTGCCCGGCTGACCAAAAGTCAGAATCGTTCAATCGGATTGAAAAGGCAAGAATCGCGTTCACCAACCTATATCATAGTTGGGGCACTGGGGGATACAGACTGTGCAACGGTAAATTCCTTGTTGTCGAGCATCACAGAATGAGCTATTGTAGAGAATTCACGCATTCTTTTGTGGAGTTGCGACAAAACACTCTCGGCAATCATGCGGTCTTCTTTTTCATCAGCCCAACGAAATTCCCAACTGTGCTGCTGGGCCTCCAAAACCAGTGACTTACGGCAGACACTCTCGGTGACAATTTCAGCCAAGAGGACCTTGAAGTGCGGAGCGTTCTGGCCATTAAAGCTTGGCGATGGGCCAAGATACCTGCTGAGCGATTTGTGCTTAGCAGAAATCAAGAGCAAGTTGGGTTGACCTTCATGCTCTGCCCATCTTGCGCGGAAATCGCCGTAATCCTCATCACGTAGTTCAAATTTGAACGAAATTCCCGGTTCCTCAGTTCATTCTCGGACAGTGGTTAAAGTGGAGGCCGATTGCCCGCTGACTTGGGCGCTAATCTCAGACTTAGCATTCAGTCTGCGTCCCTGCACAACTAGTTCCCCGAGAGCATGATTACTTCCTTGAACAGGATGGAGCATACAGCGACCCCTTATAGAGACCGCGTCGCTGTCTGTAGACCGTACGTCGACGATTGTGTCTTTGGATACCAGTCCAGGACATTTCGCAAACAATCTAAGTGTCCGGGTGCTGCCCTCTTTTATCTGATAGGATTTGTGCTCAAACTCCAACGGCTCCGCGAAGATATGTTCCTCGGTTTTGGTCTTGACTACCTGGGCTATCGCAGAAGCAGACTTGGTTTGGTTCAAAACCGCCTTAACGATGACTGCGTCGTTAAGAGATTCCCCGCGAAGTAAGAAGTAACTAAAGAACATGTCAGGTCTGGTCTTATGAGGAGCCAATTGAACCGAGGGATTCAGCACCGAAATTGCATCATTTTCGCTGTGTATAGCGATTTGTTTTTCATTGTGGACTAGGGTGGTTCTAACATAGACGCCAATTCTCTTTTGCTCGCCAATAGCTATTTTGAAGTATGTTGGATAAATGAGAATGCCCTCTTTGACAAAGGAGTCGCGGTCTACGAATTCATCGATTGATACTTCTTCGTATTCTTCAAGTCGTTATCTTCTGAGTGGACTTGCTCGGTGCGGCCAGTGCGGCAAGCAACTCATTGGCCAGGAAGCCAAGGGCGGGAAGTTTTCCTATTACGTATGCGGGACTCTCCTCAAGAAAGGCGCCGGCTCCTGCCAATGCCGGTATTTGAACAGTGCGAGATTTGAACAGCTGGTGATTGACAAGATAAAAGAGCGCATCCTAACTGAGGAGAACTTGAAAGAGCTGGCACGACTTGTCAATGAAGAAACTGAGAATGTTACCAAAGAGAGACAGTCTCAGTTGCACGCCATCAACGACAGCATCAAGGACGTGAATTACCGCCTTGAGAGGCTGTACGATGCTTTGGAAACAGGCAAAATCCAACTTGAAGACTTATCGCCAAGGATACAGGATCTGCGGGCTAAAAAGGACCAGCTTGAAACAAAAAGACTTGAGTTTGAGGCTCACTTATCCGACAAAAAAAATGAGCTGGCGAGTTTGGAAGACCTAACCGGATATGTGGCTGACCTGAGGAATCTACTCGGTGGAAGCACGCTGGCACAAAGAAAAGCTTTCATCAGAAGTTTTGTCAAGGAAATAAAGGTCGCCGGGAATCAAGCGTTCTTGACTTACACGATGCCGGTTGTTCCGAATGAGCTTTCCCAGGGAAGCGAAGAAGTTCTTTCTATCGTAAACTCTGGTGGAGCCGAGGGGATTCGAACCCCTTACCTCCTGAATGCAAATCAGGCGTTCTCCCGAGTGAACTACGGCCCCAGCACCAGCTATTATAGCGTAAGAGACTGGCTACAACAATCGCTCCCGTTCAGAGCTAAGCATCAGGTGCTGTTTTATGCCGACTTGCCCTGTTGAACTGTCCTCCTCATGTATGTAATATAATAGGCTCAGCAAGGTGTCTTATCGGGAGTTCGGGACAAAATAAGCCTTTGGAGGTGGAAAATGGCTAAGGTCATTAAGCTCCCATCATACCAGTGGTATGACCCGAAAGAGGTTGAGTATTCCATCCCCGATAGCTGGCAGACGACAGTCTACAACATCGCCGGCTGTAACCGACCTGTCCTTTCGCCGGAGCAGATTAGAGCCTCAATTAATTCTCCCTTCGGCTCTCCCTCGCTCAGGGAGCTTGCCCGGGGCAAAAAGAAGGTGGTCATCATCTTTGACGACCTGACCCGCGGCACGCAGGTATCGAAGATAGCCCCGGCGGTTCTTGGGGAGCTTGCCCAGGGCGGTATCAAGGACGACCAGATTGAGTTCATCTGTGCCAACGGTGCCCATCAAGCCTGGGACCGGGCTGACTTCATCAAGAAGCTGGGCAAGGAGATATTTGAGCGCTTCCCCGTCTATAATCACTGCCCCTTCCTGAACTGCACCAGCCTGGGTAAGACCAGCTACGGCACCAAGGTCGAGGTTAATGCCGAGGTGCTTTCCTGCGACCTCAAAGTCGGCATCGGCGGGGTGGTGCCCCATGCCTCCTACGGCTACGGCGGCGGGGGCAAGATTATCATGCCCGGGGTGTCGTCCTACGATGCTATAACCATGCACCACAGCCAGACCCACGAAGCCTGGCGGGAGGAGAGAAAGCGCTCCGGGGCGAGCTACAACTACGGCTTTGCCGAGGGGAATCCTTTGGTTCTCGACGCACTGGAGACGGCGAAGATAGCCGGGCTAAACTTCATCGTTAATGCCATCATGAACTGCTGGGGCGAGCCCGTCGCCATCTACGCCGGGGCGCCGGAAGCTACCTACTGGGCGGCAGTCAAGGAGGCAAAGACCCACTACCGCGTGGTCGCCCCTCAAGATAATGACATTGTCATCGCCAACGCCTTCTGTAAGGGTGATGAAGCCTATCATGCCCTGCAGACGGCGCTTCCTCATGTCAGCCGTAAGGGTGGCGACCTCGTGCTCGCGGTTAGCTCGCCTCTGGGCTGGGTCTTTCACTATCTCGGAGGCAGCCACGGTAAGACCATCGGTGGCAGGACATGGGCACGCATGGCGGCGCCGGCGTATATCAACCATATCATTATCTACTCTGAGTTTCCCGAAGCAAGGACACGCGACCGCTTTGCCGAAAAAGACCAAAATAAGGTTCTGCTCATGAGTGACTGGAAGGGCGTAGTGGCAAACCTGCTCAAGTGGCACCCGGCTCAGGCTAAAACGGCAGTTTTCGTTGACGGTACGATTCAGGTCTCAAGCTAAGAGTTTGTTGCCTAAGCCCAGCATCATTGCGAGGAGCAGGGCGACGTAGCAGTCTCCTGTGGCTGATGTCACTCCCGTGCTGTGCGGGAAAGCGAAGCAAGTCATAGCCCTGAGATTTGTCATTTAGGCTGAAAGTATAAGAGCGGAAGTAATTAAGAGGAGGTTTTATGCGCAAGAATCTGACCAAGGAGAAGATTTTACAGGGCAAGGTAGCCTACGGGGTCTTCGTCCCGCTTTACGCCCCGGTCGTGGTTGAGATGCTGGGGCACATCGGCTTCGACTTTGCCATTATTGACGCCGAGCACAGCCCCCTTGACCCGCTCGCCTGCGAGAACATGGTGAGAGCCGTCGAAACGACTAATATGACCCCACTCATCCGTGTCGCCGAAAATGTCCGCCAGAATATCTTACGCTACTTGGACGTTGGGGCGCAGGGGGTTCAGCTCCCCATGGTCAACAGCCGTGCTGAGGCGGAAGCGGTGGTGGAGGCGGTGAAATACCCGCCAGAAGGCAGGAGAGGTCTCGCCGGGGTGAGGGCGGCGAACTACGGGCTTACGGGGCCTCTCGGGGATTACGTCAAAGAGGCTAACCGCGAGACCCTGGTCATCGTCCAGATTGAGACACTGCAGGCGGTGGAGAAGGTCAAGGAAATCTGTGCCACCAAGGGGGCTGACGTCATCTTCGTTGGGCCTACCGACCTCTCCTCGGTCATGGGCTATCCAGGGCAGACCGCCCATCCCGAGGTTCTGAAGATGGTGAGCTATCTGGCTAAGGAGATACGGAGCGCGGGTAAGGCAGCGGGCACGATTGCTTATGACCTTGATGCTCTGAAGAGGTGCAAGGAGCTTGGCTTCCAGTACATCGCCTACAGCGTGGGCCCCATGCTGGCGAAGTCAGGGCGGGAATATCTTAAGGCAGCCAGGGAGGGCTAACAAAATTGAGTCATTACGAGCGAAGCGAAGCAATCTCACCTTTACACTATGTCATTGTCGGGCTTGACCCGACAATCTAAATCCAACGACCTTACTTTAGATTCCCGCTTGTGCGGAATGACATTATTGGATGGGATTGCCATGTCGCTGTGCTCCTCGCAATGACGAATGGTGCCTCTTTTTGAAGAGCTTACCCCTGTTCAAGACAGGGGGAGATTGAGAGAAACGGACTCTCTCACTTCGCTCAGAGGACAGCCAGCTTCAATCGGCCAGAAGCATACTTATAACAATTAGATTAAAAGAGGGAGCGGCATTAATGCCGCTCCCTTTGCTGTTGGTGATAAACTCTCGTCTAGCCGTAAAGGTCGGTGATGACATGGGGGATGCCGTATTTCTTGAGGGTCTCTGGGAGAGGCTTCCCCGTCGTGCCGTCCCAGCCCATCGCCTCGTAGTATTTGCGGCGCATATCGTTCCAATAGGGCATGATGCCTCTGCCCTTGTAGGGCCCGTCCACCGGGACCGAGCCGTATCTGGGCGAGGGGGCATCCATCTCCGCGGTGATGCCGCACATGATGTTGAAAGCCTTGAGCAGGTGGATTATTCTCCTGCCCATCTCCATGTCGTCTTCCGTAGTCATGTCCCAGCCGCAGGCGGCTTTAAGGCACTTGTTGTAGGTCGGGAAGTGGGTTCTGCCGGTGAAGCGGCAGGTGCCGAGCGAGTCCTCAAACGGCATTGAGCCCTTGGTCACGGTGACATGGGTTATCGTATCTTCGGGCGAGATGGTGCCCGGGTTGGTTAAGGGAGGGAGACCGAGGAGCTGGCGCGGCGCCATCTTGTGGGTCTCGATGGTGCCGGTGTTGGAGACACAGGTATCGAACATTTCCAGCCACTCCGAGCGATGGTCGTGACCGCGTACCGAGTTGCCCTTCATGGTGTGGACGGCGAAGCTTGGCGCCTGACCGCCGATGTGCTTGGCGGCTCTCATGACGCCCTCAGCCATGACATCGCCGAAGCCCTTGCGGGTGGCAATATTTTTCAGAAGCTCCTCTGCTGCTGCGGCATTGCCCCAGGTTATCTCCAGCCCGTCGCAGTCACCCTTGGTCAGAACGCCCTTCTCGAAGCACTCCATGACAAAGCCGATGACGTAGCCGGCTTCGTTGTTCTCCAGGCCCAGGGCGTCGCAGGCGTGGGTAAGCGCAACGGTCTCGTTGATGTCGGTAACCCCGATGGCGGGACCGCAGGCAGAGAACTGCTCGTACTCGGGCTCCTCGACCACCATGCCCTTGTGGCGACCCTCGGGGATGGTCATCATGTGGCAGTGGTGCATGATGCAGCCGTAGCAGGGGCTGGGTCTGGAGTTGAAGTGGCTCCGGATGAATTCTGGACCAAAGGTTGCCAGTTTCTCGGGGGTGATGTCCCAGTTGTTGGTCATGTAGTTCTTGACCGGCAGTATTCCTGTCTTTACGTTTGAGGTAACACCGCCTAACGTGCCAAAGTTGTAGATACCGCGCGACGCCGGGTCGTTCGGCAGAAGTTCTCTTACCTCGTCGCAGGCGGCATTCAGGGCGGCTTCGTCCTTGAACTGTATCTTGTGCGAGCCCCTCTCCACGGCGATTGCCTTGAGTCTCTTCGAGCCCATGACCGCGCCGAGCCCGTTGTGTCCGGCGACATGCCCCTTGTCGTTGCAGACGGCGGCGAACTTGACCAGATTTTCGCCGGCGGGCCCGATGTCGCAGACGCTCATCTCCCGCTCGCGCTTGCCGAACTCTTTCTTGATTAGGTCTTCCGTCTCCCAGGCGTCCTTCTGGGCGAGATGCTTGGCGTCCCTTAGCTCGGCACCACCGTCATGGATGTAGAGATAGCTCAGCTTGGGCGCTTTGCCCTGGATGATAATGCCCTCGTAGCCGCAGAACCTGAGGTAGGCGCCGAAGTAGCCGTTCGCCTGGCAGGTGCCGGCGCCATTGGTAAGGGGGCCTTTGGTGACGACAGAGTAGGTACCCGAACCGGGGTATCGGGTGCCCCCCAGTGGCCCGCTGGCCATGATGATTCGGTTTGCCTCGTTTGACCAGTCAATCTTGGGGTCTACCTCTTCGTAGAGATACTTGACCCCGATGCCGGTGCCCCCGATATACCTCCTGGCGGTCTCCCGGTCAATCCTTTCCTCGGTTATCTTACCGCTGGTGAGGTCTACCCTGAGGAGCTTCCCGGCGTAGCCATAAAGTGGTGCCATAGTGTCTGCCTCCTTTTATAAGTTATTCTAGCCGCCCATATGCACAGGAAGGATAAGAATGCTGTCGCCGTCTTTCAGTTTTGCCTTCGGTTCATTGGGATGGGGTAGATAGGTATTATTCAGGAAGAGATGGACGCCGTTATTTACCTCGCCGCTGGCGGGGTCAAAGACCAGGTCGCGGAGCCTGGGGTAGGTCTTGACCAAATCGGCAAGGAGTTCGCCCACCGTTGCCATACCATTGATGGACTTCTCCCAGGTAAGTCCACCATCGATATTGAGTTTCCAGCTGGTGGCAACCCACAGGGGAATCGTAAGTTTTACCTTCCCCATTCTGCCTCCTGAATGATTGATAATTGGTATGCTGGGAATCATTATAGCCTCTAAGTTGAGTGTTTTCAATACGCTGTGAATCACAGTTTTTAATTGACATTAACCCGACCTGAGTGGTAGGATTTCTGAATTCAATTTCGTACGTGAGGGGGACTCATGTTTCAAATCGTATCCAGAGAAGACCTGACCGCTACCACCCACCTTTTCAGGGTAGCCGCGCCGGATGTGGCGAAGAAGGCTCGTGCCGGGCAGTTTGTCGTTGTGCGCATAGACGAGCACGGGGAGCGTATCCCCCTGACCATAGCCGATTGGGACAAGGACACGGTCACGCTTGTCTTCATGGAGGTCGGTACCACCACTAAGCGGCTTGCATCACTCAAAGCCGGAGACAGCATTCAGGACTTTATCGGTCCCCTGGGGCGTCCCACCGATATTCAGAACTTCGGTAGCGTGCTCTGTGTCGGCGGCGGCGTCGGGGTCGCCCCCATTGTGCCCATCGCCCGCGCCCTGAGAGAAGCCGGTAATAAGGTCACCTCGATTATGGGAGCACGCAACAAGGGTCTGCTTTTTTGGGAAGCCGAGCTCAGGCGGGTGAGCGACCGCCTGGTCGTTGTCACGGATGACGGTAGCTACGGGCGCAAGGCACTGGTCACCGAACCGCTCAAGGAGATACTTGAATCAGAGAAAATTGACCGGGTCATCGCCATCGGGCCTGCCATCATGATGCGGTTCTCGGCCAAGACGTCAGAGCCCTTCGGTGTGAAGACCATCGTTAGCCTCAATCCTATCATGGTTGACGGCACGGGAATGTGCGGCGCCTGTCGTATTTCGGTGGGCGGCGTAACTAGGTTTACCTGTGTTGACGGCCCCGATTTTGACGGGCACCAGGTGAACTGGGATGAGCTTTTCAACCGCCAGCGCATCTATCTTGACGAGGAGAAGCTATCTCTGGAAAAGTGGCAGTGCCAGTGCGCCGGGAAGTCCTAATAAAAACGTCTGCGGAATTAGCTCCCCACTTCGCCTTTTTATCGGTGTGTCGCTCTACTTCTGGACGGGTATTATCTGTGGAATAACTATGAACAACGAACCCACTGGCAGACCGGCGGAAATTAAGCGGGCAGGCTCCGGCTGGCTGGTTCTTTTTGTCCTCGCTCATTTCGGGCACCATCTGCTCTCGGCGCTCCTGACGCCGCTCATACCCTATATCCGTGATGAGTTTGGATTGGACTACAAAAAAACAGGCTTTCTTCTCTCTGCCTTTACTCTTACCTATGGCTTGAGCCATCTCCCGGCGGGGTGGCTCATGGCCGTCTTTGACCCCAGGCTACTCATCATCATCGGCGTCTCCGGAGTGGCTCTCTCTGGGCTTCTGGTCGGCATCTCACCCAACTACACGATGATGTTCCTCGCCGCGGCATTGATGGGCACGGCGAGCGGAGGTTATCACCCGTCCTCTGCCTCTCTCGTCTCTTCTTCCATTGAACCCCGGCGGCGGGGCTGGGCGCTCGGGGTTCACCAGATAGGCGGCACAGGCAGTCACTTTCTTGCTCCCTTGATCGCCGCGGGGGTCGCCGCTATCGGGGGCTGGCGGGGTTCGTTTATCGGGTTATCGTTCCCTGTCTTTATCTTCGGGCTTTTCCTCTACACAAGGCTGGGTAAAATGGGTTACAGAAGAGGGGTCAGCGAGAGAAAGGACACTACTACTTCTGAATCGCAGGCTCCAATTTCCTGGGTGCGCATCACGGCGTTCATGGTGCTCACGGTGGTTGGCTATGCCTTAATTCACGCGGTGGTATCCTTTATCCCTCTTTATTTGGTTGACCGTTATTCCGTGGACAAGGGTGTGGCGGCGGCGCTGCTTTCTCTTCTTTATTCCGCCGGGCTCTGGGCGGGGCCGCTGGGGGGCTATCTCTCTGACCGCCTGGGCAAAGTCCCTGTACTGCTGGCGGGAAGCCTTCTCCTCGGGCCTGCCTTTTATCTTCTCACTGTAGTGTCTTACGGCATCGGCATAATTCTTGTGCTCCTTGCCATTGGGGCTTGCCTCTATGCCCGTATGCCGGTCTCGGAATCCTATATTGTCGGGCAGACATCAGGGGAAAAACAGGGAACTCTCCTGGGAATCTACTACTTCGGCAGTCGCGGTGGGCCTGCCGTGATTACCCCCGTAATCGGCTATCTGATTGACCGCTTTGATTTTAACCTGAGCTTTATCGTCTGTGCGCTGGGCATGGTCGTCGTGACCGTCATCTGCGGGCTTTTCCTCAGAGGGAGCGAGGCTAGATAAGTCCCTTGGCTTCCAGCACCCAGAGTATCCCCGGAACCCTGAGGTCTAAACTGACGTCTTGAGGCAGGTTGAGCAAAAAATTCTTCAGTTGCTTGAGGGGTACGGCTATGGTTTCGCTCACGGCTTCGTCAGCAGAAATCTCACCGCTCCTACCGACGAATTCTACATCCCTCGCCAGAAAGTGCATCGCCTGGGTTGGAGTCAAATCGGGGGAGAGGGGTGACGGCATGATGGGGATAAGCGCTCCAGCCAGATAGCCGGTCTCCTCGAGGAGCTCCCGCCGCGCCGTTTGTGCCTCGGGCTCATTCCTGCGGTCGGTGAGTCCGGCGGGGAACTGGATTACCCAGGACTCGGAGGGCACGCGCCAGTTCTTCTCAAGTATTATCTCCTTATTTTTGGTGAGGGCAATGACGACCACGGCGCCCCGGTCATAGACGTTGGTTCTTTCTACCGTCTCCCAGATACCGCTTTCGCCTTTATCGGTCAGGAAATGTTTTTCCACGATTCTCAGGTAGTTCCCCTCGAAGGCGACCTCTCTCCCGGTAATGCGCATTCTGGCTGACTCCTTCTTGATATTGAGTGGACTTAGCTCTGGTCTCCAATTATAGCAGAGAGGCATTCTCACCTATAAAGACAGGGTAATTGGTATCGTTTGCTTTTGGCGTAAGGAGAGTCGGGTGCTTCGTCTTCGGCTCGTAATGACAAATCTGATACCGCTGTCTAGCTTGACAAATGGGCGAGTTAGTGTTAAATTAGCGCCAATTTAATACGGTAAAGGCTGAGACCAGGACTAGTAGGCTTCAAGCGGGACTCAGCGAGCCGAGTTGGTGAGAGTCGGTGTTGGCGCAGAAGCCGAATGGACTTGGGAGCCTCGCATTGAAAGGCTTTGCCGAGTAAGCTGCGACGGAGTGGCACCGTTAAGGAGTCCAAGATATCGCTCAGTTTCCTGAGCTGTATCTGAATGAGATAGCTGGCTTGCCAGCTAAGAAGGGTGGCACCGCAGAAGTGAGCCTCCTGCCCCTTTAGGGCGGGAGGCTTTTGGTTTTCTGATGAGGAGGCTGCTATGACTGACAAGCTGTGGTGGTGACCCTAGAGGTGCTAGTAAAAAGTACATAGTGACGCATAGAAGATTAAAGAAATGTAAGGAGGTTTATCATGCCGCACCGAACCAAGTTTATTCTCGAAGAAAAAGATATGCCGCAGACCTGGTATAACATCCTGCCCGATTTGCCCGAGCCACTGCCACCGGTTCTGCATCCGGGAACGGGAAAGCCGGTTACGCCCGATGATTTAGCTCCCCTCTTCCCGATGGCGCTAATCATGCAGGAGTTCAGTCCGGAGAACAATATCGAGATTCCCCAAGAAATACAGGAGATTTATCATCTTTACCGGCCCAGTCCGCTCTACCGGGCGCACCGTCTGGAGAAGTTCCTGGATACCCCGGCAAAGATTTTCTACAAGTATGAGGCGGGCAGCCCGCCGGGAAGCCACAAGCCCAACACCGCGATAGCTCAAGCCTTTTACAACAAGGCGGAGGGGGTTAAGCGTCTCACCACTGAGACCGGAGCCGGGCAGTGGGGTAGTGCCCTGGCTTTTGGCTGTAAGCTTTTTGGTCTGGAACTAAAAGTCTACATGGTCAAGGTGAGCTACCAGCAAAAGCCATACCGGCGTATTATGATGGAGACCTGGGGTGCCCAGTGTGTGCCCAGCCCCTCTACTGATACCCAGGCGGGACGAAATGTGCTGGCTGCAGATCCTGATTCTCCCGGCAGTCTCGGCATCGCCATCAGCGAGGCAGTTGAGGATGCGGTAACCCATAAGAACACTCACTACTCTCTCGGTAGCGTGCTCAACCATGTTCTTCTCCACCAGACCGTTGTCGGGCAGGAAGCGATGAAGCAGATGGAGATGGCGGGAGAGTATCCCGATATCCTCGTCGGCTGCATCGGTGGCGGCTCCAATTTCGCTGGACTTTTCCTGCCTTTCATGAGGGACAAGATTAAGGGCAAGAAACCGAACCTCAGAGTGGTTGCTGCCGAGGCAGAAAGCTGTTCCAGGATGACTAATGGTGTTTTTGCCTATGATTTTGGCGATGAGGCGGGAATGACGCCCCTCCTCAAGATGTTCACCCTGGGTCATAAGTTTATGCCACCCCCGGTTCACGCCGGCGGACTGCGCTATCACGGCATGGCGCCCATTGTCTGCCATCTCTATCGGCTTAAGCTGATGGAGGTGAGAGCGGTGCCTCAACTGGCTACCTTCCGGGCGGGGGTTGATTTTGCCCGGAGCGAGGGATTCATTCCTGCCCCCGAGACCAACCATGCCCTCAGGGTGGCGGTTGATGAAGCCCTCAAATGCAAAGAGACCGGCGAGTCCAAGGTCATCCTGGTGAATTTCAGCGGGCACGGCATGCTTGACCTTTCCGCTTATGACGCCTTCCTCCATGGTCAGCTTCAGGACTATGAACTCCCCAGAGACCTGGTGGCGAAGTCACTGAAAGAGCTACCCAAGGTGCCCTCGCTCTAAATCAATAGGATTCTCTCACCTTTACCTCTGTCTCCCTCCCCGGCAAGGGGGAGGGAGATTTGTTTGGGAAGCTGAAATTAATAACTTCTTCATATTTTCCTCGTTAAATATATTTGGGAATATGTCACTCTTGTGTCATTGCGAGCGAAAGTGAGCGAGTCCGCTTCCTGTATCGCATTAGGAAATGGACTCACTCGGGGTGAAGCCCTTGCCATGATAATAATACTGAGTGACTTAGTATTGACTTTCTGAAGCTAAAGTGTTGTAATGAAGACTAGAAAGGTATTTTTTCTTATGAAGAAAGCATTTCTTAGACTTTTCACAGTTATTTTATCTCTGGCTCTGACACTGGCTCTGGTCGGCTGTCCCGGTTTAACTATTATCCCGCCAGCAACCACGACACCATCAGCGGGGAATCCTGTAGCGACTCCCACGGTGACGCCAGTTCAACCTGTCTGGACGCCCCCGGCAACCTCGGGCGTGAGCTCGCCACTGCCCGATATGGTGGCGGTGGTAGCCAGGGTCAGACCTTCGGTGGTTTCGATAGATGTCACAGCAACCAGCCTTGACATTTTTAATCGGCCCTATACCGCGGAGGGTGCCGGCTCGGGCTGGATTATTGACCCGAACGGTCTCATCGTAACCAACAACCATGTTATTGAGGGGGCAGATACGGTCACCGTTACCCTTAGTGATGGGCGTGCTTTCACTGCCACCAAGGTCTCGGGTGACCGGCTTAGCGACCTGGCGGTGGTCAAGATAGATGCGACCGGGCTCCCCGCGGCTACGGTTGGTGATTCCTCCAGGCTTGAGGTTGGCATGATGGTGGCGGCGATTGGGAACTCACTGGGACGAGGGATAAGCATGACCGGGGGCTGGGTCAGTCGGCTCGGCGTGTCCATCACCTCGCAGGGACAGACCCTTTACGACCTGATTGAGACCGATGCGGCCATCAATCCCGGTAACAGCGGTGGTCCTCTGGTGAACAGCGCAGGGGAGGTCATTGGCATAACCAGCGCCAAGCTGGTTGATATTAATGTGGAGGGTGTGGGCTACGCCATCGCCACCAATACAGCTATGCCCATCATCCAGGAGCTTATCACCCAGGGTTATATCACCCGTCCCTATTTCGGTCTCGCGACGGAGACGGTGGATCTGTTTCTTGCCACTCGGTACGGTCTACCGGTGGATAAAGGAGTATTGGTGGTGAGAGTTATTAGCGGTAGTCCGGCTGAAGCTACAGGACTTAAGCCCGGCGATGTCATTGTGGCAGTAGACGGTAAGGCGATAACTACTTCTGATGAGATGGTGCAAGCTATCCGCTCCAGCCAGATCGGGGTAAAAACGAGGATAACTTACTGGCGGGACAGCACGAAGTATGAGACTGACCTTACGCCGGTGACCAGTCCGCCACCATCTCCCTAGCTGAGCTTTTTCACCTGGAGCTTTAGCTCATGCCCTTCGAGCTTGAAAGTCTCACTGTAGCCAGCTTCTGTGGTTGTGCCTTCGGTTAGCTTACGGCTCAGCGTTTCCTGCCTGATGTAAGCGGCGAAGTCGGTCATTATCTTTTTGATATATTCATCGCCCTCGTAGAAAGTCTCGATGTAGTCGGCGATATCAAAACCGGCAGAACGGCGCATGGTCTGAAGGCGGTGGACAATCTCTCTTGCCATGCCCTCTGCCAGAAGCTCGGGTGATATTTCTCTGGGGACAGCCACCGCATAGTCGGCATCAGTCGCGACCGAATACTCCGGCTTATTCAGCTCATCGGCACTTCGGACAAATTGTATAGCCTTGACATTGAGTTCCTCCAGAACAGGCTGAAGCATTCTTTTGAGGCTGTTCTCTTCATTCTCTGATATAAGTTTGACATAGCTTTCTGCCAGAGGCTGGCGGACTTTGATGCCTGCCTGCGCCCGTGCCGCCCTTCCCAGAGAGGAGATTTTCATCGCCAGGCGGGTCGTGGTATTGAGTTCATTGTCAATTCTGGCCGCATCAGCTACCGGGAAGTCCGAGAGATGCACGCTCTCCGGCGCGCCGGGAAGAACTGGGCGCACCAGGTTCTGATAAATCTCCTCGGCGATAAAGGGCATAAACGGGGCAAGAAGTTTAATGACTGTCGTGAGGCACTGATAAAGTGTGCTGTAAGCGGAGAGCTTGTCGGCATCGTTCTCGCTCTTCCAGAAGCGGCGCCGGCTTCTCCTGACATACCAGTTGGACAGGTCATCAACGAAGGTTTCAATCTGTCTTCCCGCCGCCGTCGGGTCGTAGCCCGAAAGCTCTTTGTCTACTGTCTGAATCAGCTCATTAAGCTCGGAGAGAATCCAGCGGTCAAGCTCGGCGGTGGGGGCTGAGGTGGGGCTGGCTCCCGGCACAAACTTATCGATATTGGCGTAGATGACGAAAAAGCTGTAGGTGTTCCAGAGTGTCAGGATAAAGCGCCGCACCACGTCCGAGACCATATCGTCAGAGTAACGGCGGGCGTTACCTGGCGGGGATGCAGTCAGGCAGTACCAGCGCAGGGCGTCGGCGCCGTAGCGGGCGATGATAGTCCAGGGGTCAGCTACGTTGCCCTTGCTCTTGGACATCTTCTCGCCTTTAGCGTCGAGGATGTGCCCCAGACAGATGACATTTTTATAGGACGGCTGGTCAAAGAGGATGATGGATTCGGCGTGGAGGCTGTAGAACCAGCCCCGTGTCTGGTCAACGGCTTCGCAGATGAAGTCCGCCGGGAAGAGCTCTTGTAAGAAATCTTTCTCGTGCGCAAAGTTGTAGTGATGCTGGGCGAAAGGCATCGCCCCCGAGTCGAACCAGCAGTCAATCACCTCGGGTACGCGCTTCATTTTCCCCTTGCATCTAGGGCAATCAAAGGTAACCTCGTCAACGTAAGGTCGGTGTAAATCCAGAGGCTCCTTAAGGCCGGAAGCGCCCGATTTTTCCTTGAGTTCTTTTACACTACCTGCGCACTCAAAATGCCCGCAGGACTCACAGCGCCAGACGGGGAGGGGTGTCCCCCAGTAGCGCTCGCGGGAGAAAGCCCAGTCCACGTTGTTCTCCAGCCAGTCGCCGAAGCGCCCGTGCTTGATGTAGTCCGGATACCAGTTTATCTCCTCATTGCCGGAGATAAGCCGCTCTTTTCTCGCCGTCGTCCTGATGTACCAGCTCTGCTTGCCGTAGTAAAGTAGCGGCGTGTTACAGCGCCAGCAGAAAGGATAGGTGTGGGTTATTTTCTCTGCCTTGAAGAGAAGGGAGCGTTTCTTGAGGTCGCTGATGATGAGCGGGTCGGCGTCCTTGACGAACTTCCCGGCGAAGGAGTAACTACCCCGGATGATGCCCTGAAGGTCAACCTGATGGACAAAATAGAGAAGGTTTTTTACTCCTGAAGAATAGTCGTCCTCACCATAGGCGGGAGCGGTGTGCACGATGCCGGTACCTTCTTCCATGGAGACATAGTCAGCGGGAATAACGGGGAATCTGATGTCTTCCTGTCTGGTAGAGCCTTGGGCGATGACTTCAACAATCCCTGACTCGTTGAACTTGTTCAGGGTGACGCCGTATTCAAGGGGGTTGTAAAGAGGCTCATACGTGAGACCAGCGAGGTCACTGCCTTTCACGACAGTTTTGACGGAAGCATCCTTGAGTCCTGCCGCCTCTCTGCGCTCCGATGCTAGAATGAGATACTCGTTATCCAGATTGAGAACCGAGTAGTCGGCTTCGGGCGCAACGGCAAGAGCGGTGTTCCCCGGCAGTGTCCAGGGGGTCGTTGTCCAAGCAAGTAAATAGACCGGTTTATCTTTAAGCCGTGAGAAATCAACCTTGAACTTGACATAAACTGAGGGGTCTTCGGTATCGTCTTTATATCCCAGAGCTACCTCGTGGGAGGAGAGGGAAGTCCCGCAACGGGGGCAGTGGGGGGTGACCCGGTAGCCCTGATAGATGAGTCCTTTATCCCACATCGTCTTGAGCGCCCACCAGCAGCTCTCGATGTAGTCGTTATTCATGGTGATGTAGGGGTGTTCCAGGTCGAGCCAGAAGCCGATGCGCTCGGTCAGGCTATTCCAGTCCTTGAGGTAGCGAAAGACGCTCTCGCGGCAGCGGGCATTGAACTCAGCGATGCCGAACTTCTCGATATCGGCTTTACTGGTGATACCCAGCTCCTTCTCCACCTCAAGCTCGACGGGAAGCCCGTGGGTGTCCCAGCCGGCGATGCGCGGGGCGAAATAGCCTTTCATTGTTTTGTAGCGGGGGATAACATCCTTGAAAGAGCGCGCCAGCACGTGGTGAATGCCGGGGCGTCCGTTGGCGGTGGGCGGGCCCTCGTAGAAGACAAAGCGCCGCGAGCCTTCACGCAATTTGATGCTCTTTTCGAAGATGCCCCTTTCCTTCCAGAACTTGAGAATCTTCTCCTCAAGAGCGGGGAACTTTGCCCGACTGTCTACCGGTTGAAACATAGCGCCTCTTTTCTAAACCAAAGCCCGTCCCTTGAGGGACGGGCTAGATTACCCGCGGTACCACCCTGTTTCTCCCGCTACTTTGGGAGCACTCATTACAGCAGTCTTTCTGCCCTGTCAGATAACGGCTGACTCACCGACCACGCTTAATTGTCCCGGCACGGTACTTTCAGCAGGTAGCTCGGGAGTGATTTTCAGTAAGGACGGCATGTCTTCTCGCACCGTTTAAGACTCGCTTGATGCCGTTTATCCTTCTTACTCTTCTCCGTCAACGCTTTTGCCATTGAAATTTAGCATATAAGGGAGATTTAATCAAGGAAAGTTTATAAATTTGAATCGTCATTGCGAGGGCTTCGGCCCGTGGTAATCCGTCTCTTCACGACGCTGCAGGGAGCGGACTCGCTCGCTACGCTCGCAATGGCGAATTGACTCGGAATACTCGGCGCAAGGGAATAAGATTATCTCGCTCACCCTGAGCCTGTCGAAGGGTAGATTCCGCTTCACTTGCTTATGGAGCGAATAATGCGGGTTTCCCCATTGACTTTTGGTGGACTAGCTTTCTCTTGGCGCGATGACTACCTTGCGGTCATCGCCTTCGCCGGTGCTCTCGGTGGTGATGTCGGGCTCCTGGGCAAGCGTCAAGTGAATGATTCGCCTCTCGTCCGGCGGCATCGGCTCAAGGGTGAAGGAGGTGCCCTGCGCTCTCACCTGCTCGGCGACGCGCTGTGCCAGCTTCTCAAGGGACTCGTAGCGTCTCTTTTTGTAGCCTTCCACGTCAAGATTGACCCAAACCTGCGTGCCCAGCCTGTGAGACAGAATCAGGCGTACGATGTACTGCAGTGAAGCCAGCGTCTGTCCCCGCCGACCAATCAGGATACCCAGGTCTTCCCC
>JAZDNC010000086.1:0-10294 GCA_043800335.1 Chloroflexota bacterium | reverse complement strand
TAGCGTACCATGGGTCTTACCGATGATTGCTACCGGAAGGCGGTAGAAGTTCTCAAGAGGAACTCCACCGAGCTCGGGTTCATCGCCTCAAAGGGCAGAGCCAACTGCGTCTGGAACCGGGATGGTAGCATCGTCTGTCTCGGCGCCATGCTGACCGACGACAGTGAACTCATAGTGGCTACTGAGCGGACTCTGACCACCTTCAAAGAGTATCAGAGACCACTGGGACAGCTACCCAACGTGGTTTACACGGACGGAACCAAGGTGAACTACTATGCCGTCGACGCCACCGCCTGGTGGATTATAGCCGTAGAGCGTGTCTGGAAGACTACCAGGGACGAAGTCTTTCGGAGTAGTTTTCGTCCCGCGGTGGAGAAGGCGATTATCTGGCTTAAGTACCAAACCATAGACCAGTCAAACTTGATAATCTCGCCGCCAGCCTCGGACTGGATGGATTCCTCCCTGCAGAGATGGGGTAAGGTGCTCTATAACAATCTTCTTTATTACAAGGCGCTCCTCTCCGCCAACGACATCATAGGGGCTGAAGACAAGGAGTCGCTGATTGAGACAGGCAAGATAAAGGCCTGGATAAACCTCCTTTTCTGGCCCACCGAGCTGGTGAAGGAGTGGATATCCGGATGGAGCACCGAGTTCTACGAAGATGCCATTGACCCGGACCGCAGTCACTACCTGAACTTCCTGTCTTTCGAGAGCTATGACACCCACTGCGATATAACCGCCAACTGTCTTGCCATTCTCTGGGATGTCGCTGATGAAAATAAGCGGGACAAAATCCTGGACTATTTCCAGAATCGACGGCTTTCCTACCCCTTCCCCATACAGGTCTTGAGTCCGCCGATTTTTTACCCACTTCACTCCTGGAACCCCAAGATAGACCTTTACCGTCCAGTCGAGGGGCGAAATCTTCCCTACTGCTATCACAACGCCGGAATATGGCCCTGGGTAGGCGGTTTGTATGTTGCGGCACTGGTCAAAGCCGGACAAAAGTCTATGGCGGAAAACGAGTTGAACAATCTGGCTGAAGCCAACCGGGCAGGTAAGGAGACCGAGTGGGAGTTCAACGAGTGGCTCCACGGCAAAACCGGGAAGCCGATGGGAGACACACAGCAGACCTGGAATGCCGCCGGCTACATCATCGCCTACAAAGCGGTGACCGAGGGTATACTCCCCTGAAGTATCTATAAATTGGGTAGGAGATAAGCGTGGACCCGGGAGGTGCCAGCCCCAGTCCCGGAGATTTTTGAGGTAAGGAGGAGCCCCATGAATGGACTCTACGGAGGAATTGCAGCAGGCGGCACCACGTTTGTTTGCGCCGTGGGCACGGGGGAGGGTAAGCTACTGGCAGAGAGAGAATTTGCCACCACGACACCGCTGGAGACAATAAATCAGGCTATCAACTTCTTCCGCGAGGAGTCCCGAAGAAACGCGCCGACTGCCATCGGGATTGGCTCATTCGGACCTGTTAACGTCCACCCCGAATCACCTGACTACGGACACCTCGTCGTCACTCCAAAACCAGGCTGGGCTAAAATCGACTTCCTGGGGATGGTACACGAGGCACTCGGTATTCCGGTCTATCTTGACACCGATGTGAATGTAGCCGCTCTGGCGGAATGGCGCTGGGGAAAAGCGCAGGGGCTGGACACCTTCGTCTATCTTACTGTCGGCACCGGAATCGGCGGCGGCGGAATGGTAAACGGGAAACTGATGCACGGGCTGATGCATCCGGAGATGGGTCATATACGCGTCCCCCACGACCTGAACCTGGATTCATTCCCCGGCGCCTGTCCTTTCCACAATGACTGTCTGGAGGGACTCGCATCGGGTCCAGCTATCCAGAAGCGCTGGGGTGAGCCAGCCGAGGTACTACCTGCCGACCACCCAGCGTGGCTTCTGGAAAGCCACTACCTGGGTTTGGGACTAGCCAACATAATCTGCATCCTTTCGCCCCAGAGGATTATTCTGGGTGGGGGCGTTATGAACCAGCCCCGGCTTCTCCCCTTGATACACGAAAGGGTTCAGCAACTCCTGAGCGGTTATATCCCTGAGTCTACAATCCTGAAAGATATTGACGAATATATCGTCCTGCCCGGTCTGGGTAGACGGTCAGGGGTGCTTGGAGCTATAGCGCTGGCATCCGGTCAATCCGGCGAAAGGTAGCTCCGGACGAAGGCGTTTACAGCCGCTATACCCTCGGGGGCAAGCCTCAGACTCGCCGAGCAATCAGTCAGTAATTCGGTAGGCGCTTTTACTTCGCCGCGGTCTTTGCCCTGGCTCTGGCTCTTCTCGGCTTCATGGGCTTGCCGCAGCAGAGGATATCGCAGGCTCCAATGCAGTCACAGGCTTCATCCACAGTTATCGCCAGCCCACAAACCTCGCAGACATACCCATCGCCCTTGGCAACCTGTTTCTTCGCTGTCGACCTGATAGCAGTCTTCTTTGCCGGCGCTGCCTTTTTCGCGGTTGCCCTCTTCCTTACTGGCATCGTCAAACCTCCTTATATTTCAGGCACGCAATAGTCCGGGATTTCTTCACCGGTTTCGCCGTAACATCCTTCTTTTATTCTACAATGTTATCGCAGAACATAACAGTATCGGACTCAGATATTTTTTGCGAAGCTTCTCAACGGTATTGTTTTAGCTTCGTTAAAGCTGGATTGTTATTACGAGCGAGGTGAAGCAATCCGCGACCTCTCAAAGCAAGAAACCAGAATCGAACTACCCAAATCCTGCCTTTCTCCATACGACGATGGCAATCACAAAGAAACGCCCCTTCTATTGGAAGGGGCATAGAGGCATTATCAACTCAATCGGCTGGCGCCGACACCAACTACTTTTTTGCGTACTCTTTCTTTAAAAGCTCAACCACCCCGCCGGCGTCAAGAATTCTCATGGCTATCTCCGGTAGTGGCTCTGCCTGAAGCACCTTCCCCGAAGTCAGATTTTTCACCTCTCCCGTCTTGAAATTGGCTTCGAGAATATCGCCCTCAGCGAAGGCAGTAGATACCCCTTTGCAGTATAGAATAGGGAATCCCAGATGGACGGAGATGCGGAAGAAAGTCCGGGCGAAGGACTCGGCAATCACACAGCTTATGCCCAGCGTCATGAAGTTGCGCGCCGCGGGACGGCTTGAGCCACAACCGAAGTTCTTACCGCCGACAATGACATCTCCCGGTTTAATCTCTTTAGCAAAGTCGGGACGGATGGCGCGCATGCAAAAGGTTGCCCTTTCCTCAGGTGTAGCCCCCTGGGTGAAACCGGGCATGATGTAATCAGTCCCAATATTGTCACCAAACTTCCAGACTTTCCCTTTGATAATCGGTTTCATCATCTCATTACCTCACATTTCTCGGGTCGGTGATATATCCGGTCAGGGCTGATGCAGCTACTGTTGCCGGCGAAGCCAGATAAACCTCGGAATCAGGGCTGCCCATTCTGCCCTTATAGTTGCGGTTAGAGGCAGCGATGCATCTTTCCCCGGCGCCAATAATGCCGAGATGCCCACCACCACAAGGCCCACAGGTAGGCCCGCAGATTTGGGCATCGGCTTCCGCAAATACTTCCAGAAGCCCGGCGCGGAGGGCATCTTTCCAGACCTCCATCGAGGCGGGAATGACGATGAGGCGCACCCCGGGGTGAATTTTCTTCCCTTTCAAAATCTCGGCGGCAACCGCCAGGTCTTCCAATCTGCCGCCGGTGCAGGTGCCGATAAAAGCCTGATTGATGTCAATCTTACCAAGCTCAGAGACCGGTTTGACATTACTTATCTGGTGCGGACAGGCTACCTGGGGTGGCAGATCAGTGACATCCATCTTATATATCTTTTCATAAGAGGCATCGGCATCGCTGGTAACCGGGGTGAACGGCTCTCTGGCTCTTCCCTTGAGGAAATCAAGGGTTTTTTCGTCCGCTTCAAAAAGAGCCCACTTGGCGCCGATTTCAACCCCCATGTTGGCAATACACCAGCGGTCAGCGAGGGTCATCTTCGCCACGGCGGGACCCACAAACTCGACCGAGCGGTACATACCGACATCGGTACCGTAGTCACCAGCAATTTTCAGAATTACATCCTTGCCCATGACCCTAGATTGAAGTGCTCCGGATAGCTCAAATCTGATGGTTTCCGGTACTCGGAACCAGAGCTCCCCCTTGGCTACCGGCCAGAAGCCCTCAGGCACCTGCGAGGGTGTGCCGGCGGCATTAAAAGCGCCGTAAGAAGTAGTATGGGAATCAAAGCCAATAATCAGAGTGCCCGGCAGAACATGACCTTTCTCTGGCATGACCTGATGACAGACTCCACCCCGCCCCACATCATACCAGTACTTGATGCCAAACTCTTTAACGAATTTCCTCTTGAGCACATCCTCATCCGCCTGTTCAATATCTGGCGCCGGTATCTTATGGTCAGTTAAGGTAATCACCCGGGAAGGGTCCCAGACTTTCGTTATGCCAATCTCCTTGAAGGCGGTGTAGATTTCCGCCGTCTCGTCACCGGCCATAACCATATCTATTTTGGCGGTGACATACTGCCCCGGCTTGACTGCACTCAGTCCAGAGTGCCGGGCAAGTATCTTTTCTCCCATCGTCATGCCCATAGCCTGTTAACCCCTTTCATTAATCATTTAGCCATTCTATTAACTGATTAAGAAGACATCTCTGAGCTAATTACTTTTTGGCGAAGAACTCCCGCATTTTACTGCCATTAGATTTGCAGAAGCTGTGAATGATGTCCAAGTCGGTGCCGAAGCAGAAGTCAAGCACCCCCATGTCGGCAAACTCCTTCGCCTGCTCAAAGCTACCCACTATAGCTCTGGGACGAACACCGTGCTTTAAGGCTTTCTCCATCACCATCCGGTTTTTGATTCGGAGGTCCGGGTTAGTTCTCTCGTAAGGATAACCGGAAGTGAGGCAGAAGTCACAGGGCCCGAAGTGAACCATGTCCACCCCCGGAACCGACAGGATGTCATCAAGCTGCTCCATGGCGCTCGCCGATTCAATCATGAACTCAATCACCACGTCCCGCTGTGCCTGAATCCACTCCTGGCTCCCGTTGTTCAGGGTATAGTCGCTGGCGCGGCGTGCCGAACAGCCGTGAAGCCCGCCGTCCTGGGGTAACACCGGCCGCACCAGGCGGATACACTGTTTAACCTCTTCCGCCGTATCGCAGTCGGCAAAGAGTATATTCTGGATGCCCGCCCCCAGCGCCCTCTGGGTGATAAAGAGCCTGGGGTCTTCCTCCACCTTAATCATTGAAGACATATGCGGGAAAAGCTCGACGGCGCGGGCGAAGTTTTCCAAGTCAGTGACCGTCCAGGAGGCATAGTCCGCCATGAGCTCGATGAAGTCAATGACACCGGTGTGCCCAATCATCTCGACTATCTGCGGGGAAGTGGTGAGCATGCGGGTGCTTATGGTCGGTTTCCCTGCCCTTATCAGTTCCCTTACCCGGTTCTTTCTCATAACAAACTCCTCCTTCGACTAATCTTGCGACATTCCCCCGAATACCAACACCGATAGCCCATGATATTACCCTATTCCAGAGAGCAAGGGCAAGTCGCCAGCAGGAAGTGACGCCGTTCTACAATTGGCTCAAGTTCAATCGTCATTGCGAGCTGAAGACGAGCGAATCCGTAACCCCATTTCCCCCTTTTCTAAAGGGGGAGTCAAGGGGGATTAATAATCCCTCTCAATCTCCCTTTAACAAAGGGAGAGGTATACCTCAAAACCCCACCCCGCTCCGGCAACCAGTTAACCCCTTATTGATTATCACCATCATATTGGCTATATTTTCAGTTACTTGAGTAAACCCGGAAGGAGGGCGAAATGAAGATTACCAATGTTGAGACAGTCCTAATTGACCAGTACCTGTTCGTCCAGGTACACACCGATGAGGGAATCACCGGGCTGGGGGAGTCTGGCGTCTGGGGATTCCTCGGGGCTTCCGCCGCCGTGGAGACTCTCAAAGGCTACCTTATCGGTCAGGACCCTCTCCGCATCGAGCATCACGCCCAGTACATGTACCGCTTTACCCACTTCCGCGGCTCTGCCATCATGGGAGCAATTTCGGCTGTTGACATCGCCCTCTGGGACATCAAGGGCAAATACCTCGGCGTGCCCGTCTACCAGCTTCTGGGGGGTAAATGCCGCGACAAAGCCCGTGTCTATCTTCACGTCCGCGGTGACACCAAGGAAAAGCTCATCCAGGGGTGCGTCGATGCCAAGAAGGCGGGCTTTACCGCCGTGGGGCAGCTAACGCCTTTCTTAAACGAGCCATTTGAAATTCCATATTTCAAGACCCATGTGGACAAGATGGAGGATGCCATTGACACAGTGAGGCGCTACCGCGAGGCGGTAGGCAAAGAGGTTGACCTCTGCATTGAGATTCACACCCGGCTTCTTCCCGGCGAAGCCATCGTCCTGGGGCAGGGCATCGAGCAATACCATCCCTATTTCATCGAAGACCCCGTCCTGCCCGATAACATCGACGCTATGGCGGAGGTGGCAAGCAAGATTCGTGTTCCCATCGCTACCGGCGAGAGGTTCTGTAACATCCAGGAGTTTGAGATGCTCTTATCCAGAAATGCCGCGCAGTATGTCCGACCCGATGTTTGCCTCTGCGGTGGAATCACCGCCGCCAAGAAGGTAGCCGCCTTGGCGGAGTCCCGCTACATCGGCGTTATCCCGCACAATCCCCTTAGTCCAGTCTCGACCGCCGCCTGCCTACAGGTCGCTGCAGCTATCCCCAACTTTGTCCTGCAGGAATACCCGGTCGGGGAGCTCGTCCCGCCGAAGAGCGAGATTGTGAAAACGAAAGTGAGGCTGGAGAAAGGCTTCCTCATCATCCCCGACGCCCCAGGGATAGGCTGTGAGCTGGCGCCTGATGCCAAAGAGCGCTACCCTTTCCATCCCAGGAAGCTGTCGACCCGGCTCCATGTGGACGGCTCGGTAATTGACCAGTAACTGACCGAAGAAGCTTTAGAGCAAAATCTAGGTATTGTTCGCTTTCGATTGGCGTCGTTGCGACGTGACAATCTACAATGCTGTCATTCCCGCGCAAGCAGGAATCCAGCGGGTGGAGAGGGCAGCCCAGATTGTCGGGTCAAGCCCTTCAGGGTGGTTCCACTGAGGTCACTCGTTCCGATTAGTCGTCAGAGTGAACCACGAAGTGAACCCGACAATGACAGAAGAAACAGATTGCTTCGGGCTGAAGCCCTCGCAATGACGGCTAGAGGCGGTTGTCTAGTCTGCCTACTTAAGGTATTATACGACTAGGACTGCCTTAGACAGAGAGGAGATAAGATGCTAAAGGGCTACATGGGCAAGCTACTGTTTGTGGACTTGACCAACGGCAGACTGAAAGACGAGAATCTGAGTGAGGAGTTACGCGCCGACTTCATGGGTGGTTATGGGCTTGGCGCCCGCATCCTTTATGAGAGAATGAAACCCAAAGTCTACCCGCTTGGTCCGGAAAACATGCTGGGACTCCTTACTGGCCCACTCACCGGCACGCCGGCGCTGACCCCGGGCCGGTTTGTTGCCGTAGCCAAATCACCTTTAACTGGCACCTGGGGAGACGCTAACTGCGGCGGCGACTTCGGGCCCAACCTGAAGTTTGCCGGCTACGATGGGGTCTTCTTCAGCGGCGTCTCATCCAAACCGGTCTACCTGTGTGTAGAAAATGGCAAAGCTGAGCTCAGGGACGCCAGCCATCTGTGGGGCAAGAACTGCCTGGAAACAGAGGATATGCTGAAAAAGGCACATGGCGCGAGTGCCAGCGTGGCATCTATCGGGCCTGCCGGGGAAAACGTTTCCTTACTCGCCTGTATCGTCAATGAGAAGGGGCGCGCCGCCGGACGCTCTGGGCTGGGTGCGGTGATGGGCGCCAAAAAATTAAAAGCGGTCGTGGTGAAGGGCAATCTGAAAGTCCCGATGGCTGATGAGGCAAAAGCCAGAGCGCTCCGGCAGAAGTGGGTGAAGGAGTTGAAGCATGACGGGCCCACATTCCGGGATTACGGCACCGCGGGCATAACCGCATCCAGCGCCTTCAGCGGGGACTCGCCGGTAAAAAACTGGACCGGCTCGGGGCCCGATGATTTTTCTGCCGCCGACAAAATCAGTGACGACGCCGTCATCGCCGAGCAGGAGCGCAAGTACGGCTGCTGGCAGTGCACCATCAACTGCGGCGGGCACATGAAGACGAAGCCAGGGCGTGCTACCCCCTGTCACAAGCCGGAGTACGAAACGCTCTGCATGGCGGGAACGCTCTGTCTCAATGACGACCTCGAGTCAATCATCCATTTTAACGACATCTGTAACGCCTACGGCATAGACACAATCTCCGTTGGCTCCGCCGCCGCCTTCGCCATTGAGTGCTATCAGAACGGCATCCTCTCCCGTGAGGACACCGGCATGGAACTCAGGTGGGGCGACGGCGATGCCGTTGTCGAGCTTGCCAGAAAGATAGCGCGGCGTGAGGGCATCGGGGCACTCTTAGCCGATGGCATCAAAAGCGCCGCCGACAAGCTTGGCAAGAACGCCGCCGAGTTTGCCGTGCACGTCCAGGGTCAGGAGATTCCCGCCCACGACCCCAGGTACTTCCCGGCGCTCAGCGTCACCTACCGCATGGACGCCACCCCGGCGCGCCACACCCAGGGCGGCCGCGGCTGGATTATGGGGACGGACTGGCTTGAGGACAAGCGCGACAATAAGTACGACTTTACCAACACCGGCGAAGTGCAGAAGAAAGCCATGAACATGGTGCACATCGTCAACTCCGCCGGCATCTGCATCTTTGCCTTCCAGTCCTACCCGGCGCAGTTCATCTCTGACTTCCTCACCGCGATAACCGGGACTGAGTATAACTTTGAGAGTTGCCTTAAGGTCGGGGAGCGCATCGCCAACATCCGCCATCTCTTCAACCTCCGGGAAGGGCTGAACCCGCTCAAGTACTCCTTCAACCCGAGGGCGCTGGGGAAACCGCCTATTACCCGGGGACCGGTGGCGAATGTCACGCTGGATGATGATTTGATGATTCGGGATTACCTTAAGGCGATGGACTGGGATGTGAAGACCACCCGCCCCAGCGCGAAGAAGCTTGAAGAACTGGGACTGAGCAAACTGGTGAAAGGCTAACGACAGGAGAGGAAAAACTAGACAACAAACAGAACCAGAGTTTGATTTGGCTTTCAGCTTGAGGTAGATAAACGTTATACCCTTATGCATAAAATCCTGCTATAATTTCAACAGGCTAGATTCTTCTACAGGCAGGAATATTGAAATGGAAACAATGAAATTCATCTACTACCAGGAAGATGGGATGTGGGTCGGCTGGCTTGAAGAGTATCCCGATTACAGGAGCCAGGGGGAAACGCTGGATGAGCTAAAAGAGAACCTAAAAGACATTTACGGAGACCTGAGCACGGGTAAAGTTCCCCACGTCCGCAGACGTGGGGAACTCGTGGTCGGATGAAAAGAACCAGCCTAATCAGGGAAATCGAAAAGCGGGGATGTGTTTTGATTCGCCGCAGTGGCAAACATGATTGGTATCAAAACCCAAACACCAAAGTTTCTCAACCCGTTCCGAGGCACAATGAGATAGCCGATAGTTTGGCAAAGCATATCATTAAGACGTTGAGTGATTAAACCAGAAGCTAGACCTTGAAGTGGCTTTCATCCCGTAGATTTACTACGCTTCTTGGTTACTCGTATTGAAAGGCTTCCTCCAGAGGCACGCCAAACGCCCTGGCGACCTTGAAAGCTAGCTCTATAGAAGGCACATATTTCCCTTGCTCAAGTGCGATGATTGTCTGCCGGGTACAGCCTGCCTTGTTCGCCAGCTCTTCCTGTGTCATCTCATTTTGGTCGAAACGCAGTCTTCTGATTCGATTCTTCACTCTACCCATCGCGGTTCATTTTCCAGTAGCCAATCAGAATACCAAGGGATTGAGCCAGTATACTGATAATGAGGGTGGATATCATTATCAGGGTGAGAAAAACAATCGGCACCTGACGCTCCGCCCGATAAATCTCGGTGAGGGCAATCGTCCAGGCTACCAGCGAGAAAATAACCGCTAACCACTGAACTCTACCCGAGCTTAATATAATAAGCCTGTCCCGCTCATCAAGTTGAGTCGGTTTACGCAGGGTTAAATCTATTAAATGGCATCTGGTCGGCCACCTGCAGACAAATAAGGTAAAAGAGGCGGTCAGGATTTTTGATTTAATCCACTCCGTTGATAGCGCCCGCCTGGCTTTGGAAATTGACAGGCAGGCAG
>JAZDNC010000084.1:0-3241 GCA_043800335.1 Chloroflexota bacterium | reverse complement strand
AGCCCCTCCCAGACCAACGATAACGAGAGCGGCTGCCGCCCAGTCCTTGAGCCCACCACCCCAGGTGACTTTTGGTTTCGCCTCAGGAAAGACCAGCTCCGGCTGGAAATACCACTCGGGCTTGGCATCCTGGAGTGAAGTAATCCGCTCTGAAATGATGGCGTTCCGGTACCAGACGGGGAAATCGGCGGCGGTGAACCTCGGATAGGTGCCGATTTTGGGGTCTACCGGTAGCCCGTGAACCTCAGGAGAATCAGTGAGGACGAACATCACGTGAAGCCCGCCCAGCTCGTTCTCCCCGTAGAGATAAGCTTTGGGGTATTTTGATTTTATCGCCTCCACCCGTGCTTTACCCCTGGCTACCAGCTCACTCCTTTCGCCGAAGATAATGGCATCGGGGGGACAGGCTTTAGAGCAGGAGGTCTCCATGCCTTTCTCGACCCGGTCGGCGCAGAAGATACACTGGTAGGTGTGGGACTTGGGCGTACCCAGCGCCGCCGAGACGCGCTTAGTGAGACCGCTGTTACCCAATCTCGGAATAGAGAAGGGACAATACATCACACACCTGCCACAACCGATGCACCGCTCCTGGTCAATGGTGATATAGCCATCGGCGGAGTAAGCCCGGGCGCCGGTGGGGCAGACCCAGACGCAAACCGCCTGGGTGCAGTGCATACAGGCGTGTCTGGTAAAGACCCACCTCACCTGACCGTCTTCCTTGACCTCTTTGAATTTCATCCTGAGCCAGGTCTCTATACCCAGGTCGGGGGGATTCTCGTAGGAGCCGGTGTTTTTGGTAGTCACTGTTGGGAGCTCCCACCACTGCTTGCAGGCAGCCTGACAGCCGCGGCAGGCGGTACACTTTGAGGCGTCAAAAAGCATGGCTTTGGGCATCTAAGTCTCTCCTTTAAGCCTTCCGCACGTTGCAGAGGAAGGCTTTATACTCCGGTATCATGGTATTAGCGTCACCGACGTGAGGTGTGAGCACATTGGCGCTGTCTCCTGTTGACAGACCGGTGTAACCCCAGTGCCACGGTATACCAATCTGGTGAACCGTCTTACCATCAATACTAAAGGGCTTGAAACGCGGGGTCACAATCGCAACCATACTGACCTGTCCCCGTGCCGTCTCAACGACTACCCTTTCGCCGTTTTTGACACCCTTCTCAGAGGCAAGCTCCTCACTCATCTCAACAAATGGCTCCGGCATCATCTCATTCAGCCAGGTGAGGTTCCGCGTCATCTGCCCGCCCTGCCAGTGTTCGCTGACCCGATAGGTGGAGGCAACGATGGGGTATTTCTCGGGGCTACCCCTCTCCGCCGGACGCCAGACCCTGACCATAGGGTTGAACTGCTGCTTTGACAGCGGGTTGGAGATTGGCGATTCCCAAGGCTCATAGTGCTCGGGGAAGGGGCCCTCGGCAAGGCCCGGGCCGAAGATAACGGCCTGCCCGTCGGGCTTCATGATAAAGGGGTAGTAGCCTCCTTCCGCCATGGGCACACCGGGGCCGTCAGCCACATCACCGAGCCACTTCTTATTCGCGGCATCCCACTTAATCACCGGATGCTCGGCGTCCCAAGGGACGCCGTTAAGGTCTACCGACGCCCGGTTGTAGATGATGCGGCGGTTCACTGGCCAGCACCACGCCCAGCGGGGGTACATGCCCACGTTGAACTCGCCAGGGGAAGGCTCGCGCAGGCTGGCGCGGTTCCCCGGAATTGGGGCATTCGGCTCTTTGTCCGGCTCAACATAGCTGTTACAGTAGAGCCAGTTGCCCGAGGAGGTCGTGCCGTCATCCTTTAGCGCGGTATAGGTATCCATGAGCTTCCCAGTGGTGAGGTCGTAGCCGTTTATCTCCTTGGCTACCTTATGCACGTCGGGACGCTCCGCACCGTAATCCCAGGTAAGCTTGGTGATAGCCTCGGCGTTGGGACCCCCCTCTGCGGCGTAGAGCTCTTTCAATTTGCGCACGATTTTGTCCATCATCCATAGGTCGTCTTCGGCGTCTCCGGGACCACTAGCTGCCCGGTAGCGCCACTGCATCCACCTGCCGCTATTGGTCACGCTGCCCTCTTTCTCGAAAGAAGCCAGCGCCGGCAGGAGAAAGACTTCGGTCTTGATTTCGGCGGGTTTCGCCCCGGGACGGTGCCAGAAGTCAGCGGTCTCGGTATGCCACAGGTCGGTGACCACCAGCCAGTCCAGTTTCGAAAGGGCTGACCGCTCCAGCTCGGCGTCGGGACCGCCCACCGCCGGGTTCTGTCCCCAGCAGGAGAAGCCTTTGATTATCCCCGCATCCATCGCCTCGAAGAGGGCGATGTGGGAGTAGTTCTTCCCGCTCTCAAGCTTGGGCAGGTAGTTAAAGCCAAACTCGTTGTCTTTGGTGGCGGCGTCACCGTACCAGGCTTTGAGCAGGCTGATGACATACTTGGGCATGTTCTGGGGAAAGTTGAGGCTCAGGGGGTCGGCGCTCTTCGTCGTCACCCGGTCCAAGAAAGTGGCAAGGGTCGTTTCGCGGTCAAATGGGAGTTTCAGATAGCCGGGAAGTGCATAATCAAAGAGGAGTCCGTGGTCGGTGGAGCCCTGGACGTTGGACTCCCCCCTCATGGCATTGATGCCCCCGCCGGCGACGCCGATGTTGGCGAGGAGGAGCTGAAGGATGCTGTAAGCCCGTATATTCTGGGTGGCGACGGTGTGCTGGGCGGTGCCCATGGCGTACAGAATCGTACCCGCTTTGCCCTTGGCACCACTCGTAGCGAAGAGGCGACAGACCTCAAGGAACTTGTCCTGCGGACAGCCAGTAGTTCGGCTCACCATCTCCGGCGTATAACGGCTGAAGTGTTTTTTCATGAGCTGGAAAACACAGTTCGGGTCTTTCAGTTCTCTATCCCGCTTGGCCAGCCCCTTATCGTCCAGCTGGTAAGCCCAGCTTGACTTATCGTATTTTTTCTTGGCTTCATCGGCCTCATTCAGCGCTCCGGCATAGCCCGAGAAAAGACCTTCCATCTCTGCCGGACCCTTAAAGCTGGTGTTCACAAGGTGCGAGGCGTTCGTGTACTCCATGATGTAGGTCAGGTTATAGTTCTGGGGGTTACGCTCGATGTCATCTATCACATACTTAATCATGCCCCCGACGAAGGCGATATCCGTGCCCGAGCGCATCGGGGCATAGAGGTCAGCCCTGGCGGCGCTCCTGGTGAAGCGTGGGTCAACGCAGATTACCTTTGCCCCCTTGAGCTGGGC
>JAZDNC010000080.1:0-23301 GCA_043800335.1 Chloroflexota bacterium | reverse complement strand
TGAGACGCTCTTTTATCTCCCTGGTGCTGAGCTTAACGTTCAGTTTGTAATTGGGTATATCAATCTCAATAATGTCGCCGTCCCTGAGAGCGGCGATAGGCCCCTTGCTCGCCGCCTCCGGAGAGACATGCCCGATAGCGGCGCCGCGGCTCCCACCGGAAAAACGCCCGTCGGTAATGAGGGCGACCTTCGTGTCCAGACCCAGACCGACCAGAAGCGAGGTCGGGGTCAGCATCTCCCTTATGCCAGGCCCGCCCCTGGGCCCTTCATAGCGGATAACCGCCACGTCACCCGGCTTGAGCTTCCCGGCCATAATCGCTTTGGTGGCTATTTCCTCAGAGTCAAAGACCCTGGCGTGGCCATGATGCTTGAGCATCTCTTTGGCTACCGCCGAGCGCTTGACAATAGCCCCCTTGGGCGCCAGATTGCCGAAGAGCATCGCCAGCCCGCCCGTCCTGGAGTAGGCATGCGTCCGGTCACGGATGATACCATGGTCAACGTATTTACTCCCGGCGATAATCTGAGCCACCGTCTTCCCGCTAACCCCTTTAGCCTTGAGGTTAAGCAAGCCCCCCAGTTCCTTCATCACCGCAGGGATACCGCCCGCCCTGGCTAAGTCCTCGATGAACTGCTCCCCGCCCGGGGCGATGGCCGGACTCAGGACACAGAGGGTCGGTGTTTTCTCACTTATTTCATTTACGAGTGACAGCGGGAAATCAATCCCTGCCTCGTTTGCCACCGCCATGAGGTGCAGAACCGAATTGGTGCTGCCACCCAGCGCCATATCCACCGCCAGGGCGTTATAGATTGAGTCTTTGGTGATAATGTCCTTGGGCCGGATGTTCCGCTTAAGCAGGGTCATCACCCTCTCCCCCGCCTCACGCGCCAGGGCACGTCTCCTGCCGCTCACCGCCATGACCGTGCCATTACCGGGAAGCGCCATGCCCATGACCTCGGTGAGACAGTTCATGGTGTTGGCGGTAAACATACCGGCACAGCTCCCGCAGCCGGGGCAGGCGTTCTGCTCCATGTAAAGAAGCTCCTCATCGGTCATCTGCCCGCGGGTTCGCTTGCCCACCGCCTCAAACACCGTAATAAGGTCAACTTTCCTTGACCCCTTACTGTCCCGGAACTCGCCGGCAATCATGGGGCCACCGCTGATAAAGATTGAAGGCACGTTGAGCCTTACCGCCGCCATAAGCATGCCGGGGACAATCTTGTCACAGTTGGTGATAAAGACCAGGGCGTCAAAGGCGTGTCCCTCCGCCATTATCTCGACCGAGTCGGCGACAAGCTGGCGGCTGGGCAGGCTATATTTCATCCCAGGGTGGTTCATGGCGATGCCGTCACAGACCGAGATTGTGCTGAACTCAAAGGGAACACCCCCGCCGGCATAGACCCCGGCTTTGACCGCCGCAGCGATGTCTCTCAGGTGGGCATGCCCCGGGTTTATCTCGGTGAAGCTATTCACAACCCCGATGAAGGGCTTGTCCATGTCCGATTCGGACAGCCCCAGGGCATAGAGCAGGGAGCGGTGGGGCGCCCTCTCCACTCCCTTCTTGATGTTATCGCTTTTCACGAAAATGTTCTCCCCAGCCTGATTTTTGTCCAAAACAAAGTAGCTTCACGACAAATTGGTGAAGTTCTTGAGAAGATAACACAAGAGCACCTTCAATGTCAACAAAAATTCAATGCTCGCCTGCTCTCGTTTTTACCTCGTGTCGTCAGAAAAAGTACTCGTGACGTCATTACGAGCGGAGTGAGACAACTTGGCTTCCTGCATCGTAGTAAAGAGACGGATTGCTTCGGGCTAAAGCCCTCGTAATGACAATCAGAGACTTCACTTCTCAGCACTCCATCGCTTTTATCTTGTTCAGCCGGTTATCGTGGCGGCCACCCTCATACTGGGTAGAAAGAAACGCCTCAACGATGGCGGGGGACTCCTTATTCCAGGCACCGGCGGCAAGGCAGAGGACATTGGCGTTGTTATGCAGGCGGGCGCGCTGGGCATAGAAGGCATTGCAGCAGAGGGCGGCTCGTATCCCCTTGACCTTGTTAGCCGCCATACTCATGCCGATGCCGGTGTCACAGAGGAGAATGCCCAAGTCATATTCATTCGAGGCGACCGCTTCACCCACTTTTTTGGCGTAATCGGGATAGTCAACCGAGTCTTTGGAGTAGGTGCCGAAGTCATGATAGGAGTGCCCGAGTGATTCAAGCTGTCTCATAACCTCCTGCTTGGCATCATGGCCCCGGTGGTCACAGCCAATCGCGATACGCATCTCTGCCTCCTTGTCAGTCTACCAAAATCAGTGCCACTCACCCTGAGCTTGTCAGGACAATATCACTCGCTATGGTTCGACAGGCTCACCATGAGCGGCTAAACATACGACTCCCTAATTCTAATCCCGCTCACCCTGAGCTTGTCGAAGGGCAACTAGGACTTCCTCAACGTAAATTTTACTTTAAGCCCAGCTGAGGCACACGCTTGCTCAAGCCTCTTTTTTGAGATAGCCCCCGCCCGCAGTATTAACGGTACTTTTTCAGTTACATCAACCACCGTTGACTCAATTCCACCCGGCACCCGACCCCCATCAATAATGAGGTCTACCGTACCCCCAAGCTGAGAAGCCGCCTCGCCCGCCGTAAGCGGGCTGGGTTGACCGCTCAGATTGGCGCTGGTGCCGGTTATGGGTGCGCCCAGACCGGAGATGAGGGCTAAAGGCACGGGATGGTCAGGAACACGCACCGCTACCTTAGGGCTACCCGCGGTGATGACATCGGAGACTGATTCGGCTTTATACAGCACCAGCGTCAGCGCCCCGGGTAGAAACTTCTCCGCCAGAAACCGGGCAAGGGGCGGAATAGACACCGCAACCTCATCAATCTGGGATACATTCGCCAGAAGCAGGGGGAGAGCCATGTTTCTGGGTCTTCTCTTGACCTCAAAGATGCGGCGCACGGCTTCGGGAATGAGCATCGAGGCACCGAGTCCGTAAACGGTATCGGTGGGATAAGCGACCAGCCCACCGCTTTTGAGGGTGGCAATACCACGCTCAATAAGACTTTCCAGCCCTATTTGACGATTTTGCGCCATCAGCTAAACTCAAAGTATAGCACAGAAAAAGCCCTCAGAAATATTTGTGCTTGACAGGTATCACTGCTCTTGGTTTATCAATTTGAGAAGGGTTACGGACCCGCTCCACCCGCAATGACCATAAGCTTCAACCACCCAAATGATATTGCCCCGCGTAAAGTGGCGGGGTATAATTGCTACCAAGATGGCTGTTGAAAGACCGGAGCCAACCCCGAGCCGCCGCATCGCCGCCAGCGGTGACGCCGAGGTCTCTACCTACCTCGAAATCGCCAAGGAGATAGGCGGCGAGAAGCCCACCCCGGCGCGGACGGCGGTCTCCGGCGCCGAGCGGGAATCAATCATCGTCATTGACTTCGGCTCCCAGTACAGTATGCTCATTGCCCGCCGCGTCCGCGAGTGTAACGTCTACTGCGAGTTGGTATCCCACGACACGCCGTGGGAGAAAATCAAACCCCTAAACCCCAAGGGATTCATTCTTTCCGGCGGACCGGCGAGCGTCTATGACAAAGGTGCCCCGGCGGCACCCGCCTATGTCTTTGAGAGCCACCTCCCGGTGCTGGGCATCTGCTACGGGATGCAGACCATTACCCAGGAACTGGGCGGCAAGGTAACGCCCGGAGCAAAGTATGAGTACGGTCACGCCGTCTTACACATCAGTGACTTGGCTTCACCCCTTTTCGCCGGCGTGCCCACCACCACCCCGGTCTGGATGAGCCACGGCGACCTGATTGCCGAGATGCCGCCGGGATTTTCCGCCCTCGCCTACACCGAAAACTCCCCTTTCGCCGCCATGGGAAGCGACAACATCTACGGGCTCCAGTTCCACCCCGAGGTCATCCACACCCCCACCGGCAAGACCATCCTCCGGAACTTCGTCTATAAAATCTGCGGCTGTCAGGGGAACTGGACGGTGGGCAACTTCATCGAAGAGAGCATCGCCCAGATTAAAAAGCAGGTCAGGGGCGGTAAGGTTATCTGCGCTATCTCCGGCGGGGTTGACTCCAGCGTGGTGGCGACCCTCATTCACCAAGCCATCGGCGAACAGCTTACCTGCATCTTCGTCAACCACGGGCTGGGACGGCGGGAAGAAGTAGAGCGCACCTTCACTATCTTCTGTCTCAACATGGGCATGAAAGTGAGCTACATTGACGCCAGCGAGCGCTTCCTCGCCCGTTTGAAAGGGGTCACCGACCCAGAGATGAAGCGCAAGACAATCGGCGAGGAATTCATCCACGTCTTTGAAGAAGAAGCCGCCAAAATCGGCAAGGTGGACTTTCTGGCTCAGGGCACCCTCTACCCCGACGTCATCGAGAGCGCCCAGAGCGGCTCTACCGCTGCCGCCAAGATAAAGACCCACCACAATGTGGGCGGGCTTCCCGCCAAAATGAAGCTGAGCCTGCTTGAGCCCCTGCGCTATCTCTTCAAGGACGAGGTAAGGCAGGTCGGCTTAGCCCTGGGACTGCCCGAGGAGATGGTCTGGCGTCAGCCCTTCCCCGGTCCGGGACTGGCAATCCGCATCATCGGGGAGGTAACCAAAGACAAACTGGAAATTTTACGCGCCTGCGACTGGATTGTGCTGAATGAGATTAGAAACGCCAACCTCTACCGTGAACTATGGCAGTCCTTTGCCGTACTCACCGATGTCAAATCGGTGGGTGTGATGGGTGACTTCCGCACCTACAGCTATCTGGTGGCGCTCCGAGCCGTGACCAGCGAGGATGCCATGACCGCCGACTGGGCAAGGCTACCCTACGACCTTCTGGCAAGAATCTCCAACCGCATCGTGAACGAAGTCCCCGGCGTGAACCGG
Organism: Chloroflexota bacterium; assembly: GCA_043800335.1. GTDB lineage: Bacteria > Chloroflexota > Dehalococcoidia > Dehalococcoidales > JAZDNC01 > JAZDNC01. Next base: position 18,394 of record JAZDNC010000080.1, on the reverse strand, counting down.
GTGGTCTATGACATTACCTCCAAGCCCCCGTCAACGATTGAGTGGGAGTAAAATCGTAAAGTCACCCTCACCCTAAGCCCTCTCCCGTCAAGGTAGAGGGAAAACCAAGTTTTAATCCCTCCCTTCTATTAGCCATCATTTGTCGTTGCAGTAAGTGCTGATAAATTCAAGACAACTTTCTCCTGTCATTGCGAGGGCTTTAGCCCGTGGCAATCCGCTCCCTGTGTCACGGCGAGGGAAACGGATTGCTTCGCTCCACTCGCAATGACAGTTAGTCCGCAACCTCTTCCTTGCCGGCAGGATTTTATCTATAATAGGTGTCTGGTTCACTAAGTGGTTGAAGAGGTGAAATCTGAAAGTCCTAGTCATCGGTAGCGGGGGACGAGAACACGCCCTGGTCTGGAAGCTCGCCCAGAGCCCAAAAGTAACTGGGCTTTACACTGCCCCGGGCAACGCCGGCACCGCCCAAATCTCTCAAAATCTTGCTGTTCCGGCAAATGACACCGAGGGTCTGGTCAAGGCAGCTAAAGAGAAAAAGATTGACCTGGTCGTGGTGGGACCCGAGGGGCCCCTGGCTGATGGTATCGTTGACCGCTTTAGAGCCGAATCTATTCCCATCTTTGGGCCTACCAGAGCCGCCGCCCAGCTTGAGGCGAGCAAGGTCTTCGCCAAAGACCTGATGCAGAGATACGCCATCCCCTGCGCCGGGAGCAAGAGCTTTACCTTATACGAAGAAGCCCGAAAATACGTAGAAAAGCAGGGCGCTCCCATCGTTATCAAGGCGGACGGTCTGGCGGCGGGGAAAGGAGTAACCGTCGCCCGGAGCGTAGACGAGGCCCTCTCCGCCCTAAAAGACGCCATGCAGTCAAAGGTCTTCGGCAAAGCAGGCGAGCGCGTGGTCATTGAGGAGTTCCTCACCGGGAGAGAGGTGAGCGCGCTCGCCTTCACCGACGGTAAAACCATCGTGCCCATAGTCGCCGCCTGCGACTACAAACCGGTCTTTGACGGCAACAGGGGGCCTAACACCGGCGGTATGGGGAGCTTCAGCCCGCCCGATTTCTACCACACACGACTTGCCGAAAGAGTCAGAAATTCCATCATGACACCCACCATCAGGGCGATGAACAAGGAGAAGACACCTTATCAGGGAGTACTCTACTGCGGGCTGATGATTAATAAAGCTGAGCCGAAGCTGTTGGAGTATAACTCTCGCTTCGGCGACCCGGAGACACAGGTCATCCTGCCCCGCCTCAAGACTGATTTAGTTGACGTCATGCTGGCGGTGATAGAGAGCAGGCTCGATAAGATTAAAGTGGAATGGAGTGAAGACGCCTGTGTGGCTGTCGTCATGGCGTCCGGAGGCTACCCCGGTAGCTATAAGACGGGCTTCCCTATCACCGGTCTGGACAAAGTAGATAAAGACGTTACCGTTTTCCATGCCGGGACTAAGGTCGGGACGTCAGGCGAAATCCTGACCGCCGGCGGCAGGGTGCTCAATGTTGCTGCCACCGGCAAGACGCTCGCCGAAGCCCGCGAAAAGGTCTACGCCAATATTCAGAAAATCAATTTTAACGGCGCGCACTACCGGAAAGACATCGCGCTTTTTTAAGGAGATTCGAGAATATGATTGTCATTGCGAGCGAAGCAAAGCAATCTCCTGCTCGTTGAGTGAGATTGCCACGGGCTAAAGCCCTCGCAATGACAGACCGAGTGAGGTGGTTATGCCACAGGTTGCTGTAATCATGGGCAGTAAGTCCGATGCCGGGGTCATGGGTGAGGCGACTGAAATCCTCACTTCGCTGGGCATCACCTACGATGTCGCCGTTATCTCGGCGCACCGCAACCCGGATAAAGCCCGGGAGTATGCCCAGACCGCCAGGGAACGTGGTATCGAGGTCATCATCGCCGGGGCAGGCATGGCGGCGCATCTCCCGGGAGTGCTGGCAAGCTGGACGACCCTCCCCGTCATCGGTGTGCCACTGGCTTCGGGCGAGCTGAAGGGGATTGACGCGCTCTGTTCCATCGCCCAGATGCCGACGGGAATTCCCGTGGCGACAGTGGCAATCGGCAGTGCCAAGAATGCTGCCTATCTCGCCGCAGCAATCCTTAGCCTCAAGTATGATAAAATCAGAGACGCCTACGGAAAATACCGCCGGAGCTTGCAAGGAGGCTAGATGATTGAGCGCTACTCACGCCCTGAGATGAAGCGGGTCTGGGCGGACGAAAACAAGTTCGGCAAGTGGCTCCAGATAGAGATTGCCGTCTGTGAAGCCTGGGCGGAGCTAGGTGTCATTCCCAAAAGCGCTATTCCAAAGATAAAGCTGGCGAAGCTCAACCTGAGACGCATGGAGGAGATTCTAAAGAAGACTCACCATGACGTCACCGCCTTTCTGGGTGCCGTCGCTGAGAGCGTCGGCGAGGAGGCGCGCTACATCCACCTGGGGCTGACCTCGTCCGATATTATGGACACCGCCCTAGGACTCCAGCTGGTTGAGGCATCGGAGATACTGCTGGGGGATATAAACCGGCTCATTGACGTCCTCGCCGAGAAAGCCCTGAAATACAAGTACACCCCGATGATGGGGAGAACCCATGGCATCCACGCCGAGCCAATCTCGTTCGGGCTCAAGCTGGCGCTCTGGCTCGACGAGATGCGGCGCAACCGCCAGCGCCTCACCGAAGCCCGCAAGGTCATCGCCTACGGCAAGATATCCGGCGCTGTCGGCACCTTTGCCACGCTCACCCCCGAGCTTGAAGAGAAGGTCTGCACCCGGCTCAAGCTCACCCCGGCTCCGGTATCAAACCAGATACTCCAGCGCGACCGCCACGCCCAGTTCCTGAGTACATTGGCTATAATCGGCACCTCGCTGGACAAGTTCGCCACCGAGATAAGAGGCTTACAGAAGACCGAGGTACGCGAGGTGGAAGAGCCCTTCTCTCCAGGTCAGACCGGCTCCTCAGCGATGCCTCACAAGCGCAACCCCGAGCTCTGCGAACGTGTCTCGGGGCTAGCAAGGCTTCTCCGGGGCTTCTCCCTCACCGCCATGGAGAACATGGTGCTCTGGCACGAGCGGGACATCAGCCACTCCTCGGCGGAGCGCATCATCATCCCCGACGCCTGCTTCGCCCTGAACTACATGCTCAACCTCTTTACCGGCATCATGAAGGACTTGAACGTCTATCCGGAGAAGATGAAATCAGACCTTGACATCACCCGGGGGCTTATCTTCTCCCAGAGGGTAATGCTGGCACTCATTGACAAGGGACTCTCCCGCGAGAAAGCCTATGAAATCACCCAGAGGAACGCCATGAAGGTCTGGCTGGGCAAGAGAAATCAGAGGTACCTCACCTTGCTCAAAGCCGACCCTGATTTAAAATCGGTCCTCCCCGAAAAGGAACTGGAAGCCCTCTTTGATATAAAGTATTACCTGCGCTACGTGGATGATATCTTCGCCCGCATCGGGCTCACCGGCAACCAGTGGCAGAAGGTCGGTAAAAAAGAAGCCCCCGCGCTGGCACCGAGGAGTTTATGAGTACCGAGATAATAACCAAGACCGATTTGCCCCTCAAGCTATTCAGCCGGGGCAAGGTGCGCGACACCTATGAGCTTGATGGCAGACTCATCATGGTCACCACTGACCGCGTCTCGGCTTTCGATGTCGTTCTCCCCTCGGGCATCCCACACAAGGGGGCGGTGCTGAACCAGATTTCCGCCTTCTGGTTCGAAAAGACCCGGCACATCATACCTAATCACGTCATTGAGCCGGTCAGCGAGGTGGGGCATCTTCAGAGCTACGTTAGCGCAAAAAGCAAGCCCAGTTTCCCCGCCTACCTTGCTGGCAGGTCAATGGTGGTGAAGAAGGCCAAACGTATTGCCGTTGAGTGCGTGGTGAGGGGCTACCTTTCCGGCTCCGCCTGGGAGGAGTACCAGAAGTCGGGCACGCTCTTCGGCATTAGAGCACCTAAAGGACTTCGGGAGAGCGAGAAACTACCCGAGCCGGCATTCACTCCAACCACCAAGGCTGAAAGCGGGCATGACCTCCCAATCACCATGAAGGATATTGAGCAAGTGACGGGGAAAGCCCTGGCGAATGAGATAAATGAAAAGAGCTTTGCCATCTACAACTACGCGAGAGATTATGCCCTAGAGAAGGGCATCATCATCGCCGATACCAAGTTTGAGTTCGGTCTGGATGACGGCAAACTCATTCTGATTGACGAGCTGCTCACCCCGGACTCAAGCCGGTTCTGGGATATTGAGTTTTACAAGGCGGGACAGCCCCAACCCAGCTACGACAAACAGCCCCTCCGCGACTGGCTTACGGAAATGGGCTGGAACAAGTCCCCCCCGGCGCCAAAGCTCCCGGAGGACGTAATTCAAGCCACCTCGGCGAGATACGTCAAGGCATTTGAAAGGCTGACAGGAAAGAAGCTGGGGTAGCCCTGTTATAAGTGTAAGCCCAAAAGCGCTTTTGAAATTCTTACCCCGATTGTCATTCCAGTGGAAGCTGGAATCCAGCGGTGAGTTGGGCAGGTACGTGGATTGCCAAGTGAAGCCCTTCAGGGTGAAACCTTATTCGGGGTGAACCCTTTAGGGAGAACCTTCAGAGTGATTCCACTGAGGTCACTCGTTCCGATTAGTCGTCAGAGTGAACCACGAAGTGAACCCGACAATGACAAGAGGGGGGCTTCTCATACTCCCCAATAAAATGGGTATTGGAGACACATTGAGGCTTGCCGCCGAATAAAATCAAGGATGTTCAGCGATAAGTCGGGAGGTCGCATTCCGTCATCTTGTGCCCTGCAAGGTGTGGGGTTGGATTGAGAATCCAACCTTCCTGCTAATGGGAGGGATTGTGAGTCCCAGAACCATACCCAGACAAGTAATAGCACTGCAACCCAACCATGCAAACTGATACCTGCCCCAGGTGTCAAATACCCACCCGGCTAGAGGGGCGCCGACAATGCTCCCTGCCATCATTATGCCGGCGGTAAAGCCGAGAATCGTGCCAAAACTTTGCCTGCCAAAATACTCTCTTATCAGAGCTATCCTCATTGTAACGTTGCCTCCCCAGCCCAAGCCGTAAGTCATAAGAAAAGGCACAAGTAACCAGATCGTTTGAGGAGTAATATAGGTATAAAGAAGCAGCCCGGCGGTCATCAGCACAAAAGAAGCGGTGAATACGCGTTTCTTGCCCATTCTATCACTAAACCAACCGCTACTAAGACGCCCACAGACACTTGCTATCGGTAGAACAAGAGCCACCAGACTTGAGACAGTCCGGGAGACGCCGAGACTGCTGAGATATGGCATTACATGCATTACGACGGCACCGGCTACAAAAACATGACACATCGAGCCTATTGCCACATGCCAGAAGACCCTGGTTCTTATCGCCTGTTTAGCCGGGATGCTAACCTCTTTGCTTTGTGTTAATACCTCAATATTGCCGGGCTCTACGGGACGGCTGACGACGCCATCAGGTTCATAGCCGTAATCTTCGGGCTTGTGTCGAACCAGAAGCGATAATGGTAAGACTACCACCGGGAAACTCAGACCAACCGTGAGCATCGTCGCTCGCCAGTTTAAGACATCGACCAATTTGGTGACCACAGGCACAAGGAGCCCGCCGAGACCAAATCCGCTGGCCACGATACCCGTGGCAGTGTCTGCCTTTCTCCTGAACCAGTTAGCCACCGACGTCATGGTTACGGCATCGGAAAATGCGCTGTAACCCAGAGCAATCAAAGCAAAAGCTCCGTAGAACATGACTAGAGAGGAAACCCGGCTGAGAAGCAAAAAACCCAGACAGACGACGATGGTACCAGCAAAGAACAACCTTCTTGGCCCCCAGCGGTCAACGAGAAGTCCAACAACTGGAGAGAGCAGCCCAGTTTCAAGACCGCGCAGCGAGCCAGCCAGCGAAATCTGGGCATAGTCCCAGCCAAATTCCTTTACTATAGGCTCGAAAAGAGCGGTGAATCCGAAGTGAACAGTACCACTCGTAAACAGTATGATGAGTACGCAGGCGCCAACAACATACCAGCCATAAAAAATTTTCGGGCGTTTCCGATTAGCATCAATCATACGGCCGTCTTCTCTAACAAATGAGATTGAGGTTTATCCTATTGAACACAGGAGGTCGTCCTAACGACAACCGCGGATGACTGTTAGTATCCTATCATTAGCTTACATTACATGCAAATTATATTGATTATTTCGGGTAAATCTAGGGTATAATATCATCCGTCTGAATAAAAACAGATAATTGAAGCGAAGGAGGGAACACCAAGTCATGGCACAGCAACCAGCAGAGAGAGCATATCAGGGTGGGAAACACATCGGCGCAGTTCTCAGGGAAGAAGGGGTTGAATACTACTTTGGCGTTACCGGTCGCGCCATTACACCGGTGTATATCGGTATAGGCTGGGCAGGCCTGAAGCTGATTCACATGCGGCACGAGCAGGCAGCCGGCTTCGCGGGCAATGCCTACGCCCGCTGCTCACGCAGGTTAGGGGTTGCCCTCGCCAATGCCGGTCCCGGTCTGGTCAACACCGTCGCCCCGGTGGCGATGGCTTACTGGGGCAAGGTGCCAATGGTCTTCATTTATTCCCAGCACACCATGGCCGAAGACGGGCGCGGCCCTTCCCAGGAGTCCTACGCCGACAAGATGTTAGCCAGCACGACCAAATGGGTGCGGCGCGTTGTCCACCCCAACTCCATTGCCTACCTGGTCAAGAAGGCGTGCAGGGACGCTATGACCTACCCCCAGGGCCCGGTCGCCCTCGAGTTTCCGTTCGACGTGACACTTCAGAAAACCAAGATGAGCGAGCAGGCGGGATACGTGCCCAACGCCTATCAGGAGCCTGCCGCTCCGGCGGCCGACCCCAAGTCGGTTGAGGCGGCAGTAAAGAAGCTGCTCAGCGCGGAGAGACCGGCCATCGCCGGCGGCGAGTCCATCTTCTGGTCCAATGCAGAACCGGAACTCCAGGAATTTGTAGAGCTCACCAACATCCCGGTAATCACCAGAAGGGTGTCGCGCGGCGCCGTCCCCGAGGACCATCCCCTGGCTTTCAGCGGTCGCTGCCGGGGGGCGATTCTGAGGAGCGCTGACGTCGCCTGCATCATCGGCCTCCAGCTCGGGCTTCTGGAAGGCTACGGCGCCTGGGCAAAGAATTTGAAGCTTATCCAGGTTGCCGAATCCAAGGCCGATATTGAGACCACGGCTCCCACCGATACCATCATCATCGGGAACGCCAAGTCGGCGCTCAGGCAGATGATAGACTGCGCTAAGGATATGGTCAAGAAGTATCCCAAGAAGGAAGCCTGGCTCAAAAAGGTTGATGAAATCAAGGCCGAAGACAAGGCGAGGATGAACGAGGACGTTGAGCCCAACAGGAATGCGGTTCCGATTCATCCCGCGGTCCTATCTCAGGAAGTCTGCGAATATCTGGATAAGGATGCCACCATCATCCTTGACAGCCTTACCCAGTCACACTACTTCACCGAGAGATTCATCGCCCATCAATCGGGCTCCCTGATTGACACCGGTCTCTTTATGTCGGTAGGACACGGCGTCGGCATGGGCATCGGCGCTCAGCTGGCCAGGCCCGGGAAACAGGTTGTTGTATCCATGGGCGACGGCGGCATGGGCGTCGGCGGCTTTGATGTCGAAACAGCCGTCCGCTCCAATCTCCCCGTCTGCTATCTCCTCGCCAACAACGGCGCCTGGATGGCTGCGGGCGGCGGTGTTTTCCGCAAGGTTATCCCGACCGTAGGCACGCAGTACTATTCTCCGTGGTCAATCGCACCCACCAACTACGCGAAGGTCTTCGAGGCAATGGGTGCTTACACCGAGCGTGTGGAAAAGGCCGAAGACATCAAGCCGGCTCTGGAGAGAGCATTCAAATCTGGCAAGACCTCCGTTCTTGATGTCGTGACCAACCCGAGCGTCCCGCTAACCGCTGGCAGCGGCAAACCGCCGTCAGAGGAGCAGAGGGTCAGGGGCAACCTCATGTGGATGGACCCGGAGGACTTCCCCGATGACCTCCGCAAGAAGTATATTGATACCATGCCCCCGGCTGCCCCGAAGAAATAGCCGGTAAAAATAAACGGCAATTCTGAAGGGTAAGACGACCCACCAGAGGTGATTTGTGGGGAGGTTTGAGCGCAAGTTTCAGGCCTCCCCACAGCATTATAAAACCAGATCCGGCAAGACCTCTGTCCTTGATGTCGTGACCAACCCGCACATCCCTTCAACCAGCGGTAGTGGCAGACCGGTAACAGAAGAGCAGAGAGTCAAGGGCAACCTCATCTGGATGGAGCCGGAGGACTTCCCTGACGACATTCGCGCCAAGTTCTTCAGCAAGAAGAAGTAACCCAGCTCTTACAGAGAGCTAGAATTATTAAAGAAGCCCCTGGGAACAAAGCTCAGGGGCTTCTTTTTATCGGGGGAACGGTAACTTCAATCGTGGCTCGCCCCCGTATCAAGTACGGATTCACCCAGAACGGGTTTCACTGTGAACGGGGCAAGCTCTGAGCCTGTCGAAGGGAGAGCGTAGCGCCGACTGGAGCGAAAGACCCCATTTACCCCTGGAACTCATCCTCTTTGAGCAGACTGTCCATGAAGCTCAGGTACTGCTCCTTAGTCATGGGAGGTTTGGACTTCGCCAGAACCTCTTTGGCTTTAATCGCTCCGTCAGCTAGAAGGTCAACTACCGTCAGCGCCATCGCCTTGGCCGCCGTCAGCACTGCCAGATTGTAGTCCTGAATAACGTAGTCACTCCCGTGCCCGGTGCCGGTGGCGCCGCCGCAGGAGAGATTCAGGATGGGCATGATATGGCTCAAGTCCCCCATATCGGTGGAGCCGGTGGTATGCCCACGCTTGACCACCTCACCCCTGCCTACCAGCGCCTCGGCGCTCGCTCGATAGACAGCCTGGAGCTCGGGATATTCCACCACCGGCAGATAACCGGGGAGAGTCACTATCCTGACCTTAGCCCCGACCGCCAGCGCGCCCGCCTTGAGTGCCCGGTCAACCTTGTCGTTGGCATCCATGATGGCAGTAGTAGTCTTGCCCCGGACAAAGGTCTCCATCCTGACATCCGCCGGCACGGCGTTCACGGCATCACCCCCCTTGGTGATGATGGGATGGACTCTCACCGTGTCCTCATCCCGAAAGGTCTCCCGCTGGACATGGATTGCCGCGAGGGCGAGCATGGCAGCGTTAAGGGCGTTGATGCCGCGGTGGGGGGCGCTACCGGCGTGGGCGCTTCTGCCGATGAACTGGATTCTCTTGGCGACGGTGCCGTTATTGGTACTGCTGATGCCTAGCTTTCCATCCTCGGGACGGCTCGTGGTGTGGGTCATCATGGTAAGGTCTACCCCGTCGAACTCACCCAGCCTGACCAACTCCGGCTTGCCTCCAAGGTAGTGGAGCTTACCGGCAAGACGCAGTTCATCGCGGTACTCTAGCTCAATGTACTCCTCAGCCGGCACGGCGATAAAGGCGATTTTACCGGCAAGATGAGGCAGGACGCCAGATTTGGTGATACCAAGAGCGACCCCGAGCATCATAGCAATCTGGGCGTGGTGCCCGCAGGCATGGGCGGCACCGGTCTTGGAGTCGGCGAAGGGATGGTCAGGGACGATAAGGGAGTCAAGTTCGCCCAGGACGCAGGCACAGGGACCGGGACTACCCCCTGCAACCACTGCTTTTACCCCGGTCAGCCCGAGCTTATCCTTGAAGGAAAGCCCAATCTCGGTAAACTGACGGGCGACAAGCGTGGCGGTCTTGAATTCCTTGAAGCCTGTCTCGGGATTCACCAGAATATCCTTGGCGACCTTAATGATTTCATCGCCCCTTTTATCCATCTCCTGTAAGACCCTGGTCTTAAGCTCCTCTTTTGACGGCATAACATCTCCTTTTATAGGGAAAGACTCTATGGAGTTTATGCTAACTTAGGGGGTAGCCAGTGTCAAGGCTAGGGCGATTAGGTGTCATTACGAGGGAGCAGAGCAGAGTGGCAACCCGAAACCGCCGTCATTGCGAGGAACGAAGTGACGTGGCAATCTCCCTAAAATGTCATTTCCGCGAAGCTTGTCCCGTACCTGATACGAGAGCGGGAATCTAAGTGCTACGCCTTTACTTTAGATTGTCGGGTCAAGCCCTTCAGGGAGAACCTTCAGTGCGAACCCGACAATGACAGAAGCGGGAAAGCGCGCGCTTCGCCACTGTGACGATTGAGTTCAACGAACTATTAGTATACTAACCGGCCCAACTGATTGACTTAGCTGAATTGCCAGCGTAAAATCTCCCTCGTGGCTAAGCTCAAGTCTATCCTTTTGCTTCTACTGCTCATTCAGCCAATTTTTTCACCCGCCAGAGCCCTTGCCGCTGAAGCTGAAGTCAAATGGACAAGAGTTAACATCCCCACCGAGGGTCCCGGCGGTAATTGGGTCTTAGCCAAAGGCTCAGATGTCAACTGCCTGACCCAGACGGTTGACGGCACCCTCTACGCCGCTGCCAATCCCACCGGCACCACCTATACCCTCTTTAGATCCAGGGATAATGGCGTAAGCTGGGCATATACCGGGCAGGTTACGGATGCCATCGTGGCGATAGCGACAGCGTCGGACAATCCCGAAATTCTTTACTACGCCACTGCCTCAGACGTCTACCGTTCGCTGGACGGCGGCGCCAGCTTCGTACAACTGCCGTCAAATCCAGGCGGTGCCGGGACTGGCAACATAGCCATCACCGCTCTCGCTATAGGCAGATTTGATGCCAGTTATATGGTCGCTGTGGCGACCAGGGATAGTGACGCCAGTCAGTTCGGTAGTGTCTATCTCCTGAACGGAAATGAGCCTTTTCAGTGGACGAATACCAATCTGGGCGACTACGACGTCTACGCTGTCAGTTTCTCTCCCAACTATCCCGCAGACAGGCTGCTCGTCGCCGTTATTACCAATGAGATTGAAACCTATGTGAGCTTCAAGACTTCTCAAGGCTGGGGAATCGGCATCGGCACCGCCCGGCTCTCCCGGGACAATCTTTCGCCACCTTCACCTATAGTCGCAGACAGAGCGACCATTGTCTTCCCGGAAGATTTTGAGTCCGAGGTCAGCCATGGACGCACCGAACTGTTCGTAGGGATTGACACCTCGGCAAATCTGGGCGATGTCTACCGCATCACCGGAATAGCGGCTCCCAATAACTCACTGGCTACCGACCTGAATGTTGCCAGCGCCTACGGAACGAACAATCTTGACGTCAGTAGTCTCGCCCTGAGGGGTAATTCGACCTCGGCTACATTGTTCGCGGGTTCCAGCCAGAGCGCCCAGACCTATCTCAGCCGTGATGGTGGCAGGAACTGGTCGAAAAGCCTGAAAGAGCCGACCGGGCAGTCGAGAACACTCGTTCTGCTGGCGCCGGATTTTGCGACCACGGGGAGGGCTTATGCGGCGACCTCAGGCACCGAGAGCGCTTTTTCTTCTTCTGTGGACAGCGGGGTGACCTGGCACCAGCTTGCCCTGATTGACACCCAGATTGGGACGGGAGGTATCCTGGAGCTAGCCCCGTCCCCTGACTATGCCGAAGACAGCACCCTTTTCCTCCTTACCGTAAGCACCAAGGAAAGCCTCTGGCTCAGCCAGAACGGCGGACTGAGTTGGGAAAGGGTCTTCTCTAGCGTCCTTAGCGGCGTGGACAACCTCATGCTGTTAAAGCTCTCCCCCAATTACAGCAAGGGACAGGGAGCTATCTATCTCTCCGGGGTGAGCGGCGGCAACCCGGCCATCTGGAGGTCAACCGATAATGCCGTGAGCTTTAACCGCTACTCTCCCCCTCTGGCAGTGGATGTCATGACACCAGTGGACGATAAAAAGCTCTTTATCGGTGGCTTTGATGGCACGAACGGTATAATTTATCAGAGTGAGAACGGGGGTTTCTTCTTTGACGATGGGGTTACCTGTGGTAGCCAACAGCTTAATGCCATCGCCTTATCCCCCGACTACGCAAACGACTCAACCATTCTGGTAGGTAACATCGGTGGTTGGGTTTACCTGTCCAGCGATGGGGGCACTCTGTTCCGCCCCCTGCCCCTCTCGGCTACGGCGGCTCCATTGACGGACAAGGTTACGGTTGCCTTTGACCCAGCCTACGGCAAGAGCCATATCGTCTATGCCGCCAGTGACACCACCGATAAAGGCATCTACCGCTTTGTGGTCGGTAAAAGCGCCGCCTGGGAGCGGATTGATACCAGTCTACCCACCGGCAGTAAAGTCAAGCAGATTGCGACAACCAAAACTGGCGTCCTCTACGGCACTAATCTCAAGACAGACTCAGGCCTGGAGCGCTCCCTCAACCCTGACTACTCGCTGGGACCGACCTTTGAACGGCTGGGGCGTGGTCTCATGGGCGGGGCACAGCTTGAGAAGCTCTGGCTCTCAGAAGACCAACCCTGGGCGCTGGACAAGGCAAACACCGCCCTGATGACCCTGGTTGACCACCTTACCCAGCCACCCCACCTGCACTCGCCCGCAGACAAATCCGGCGGGGTCGGTTTGCTCATCAACCACGAGATAAAGCTGGTTACTCTGGACTGGGCAAGTAATAGTAGTGCCCAGAGCTACCGCTGGCAACTTAGCACCGGCACCGATTTCAGCGCCATCCCGACGGGCTTTGAGGGTGAGGTTGACGCCAGTTCGGTTCAATTGCCGTCTCTTGCGCCAGCGACAGTCTATTACTGGCGGGTCAGGGCAACCCAGCCTGTGTTAAGCCCCTGGTCGGAGAAATGGTCGTTTACCACCAGCCTGGGTGAGGCGGTGAGCGCCCCCGAGCTCAAGCTCCCCGCCCCCGGGGCGAGAGAGGTAAACCTTAAACCCATCTTTCAGTGGCAGGGAGTCGCCGGGGCTAAGGGCTACGAGCTACTCATCGCCACCGACCCCACATTTACCAACCCGGTAATCTCAAGAACCGGCGATTATGCCTTGCCGGCAACCGCCTGGGAAGCCAATATCAAACTGGATTACGCTACCACTTACTACTGGCGGGTAAGGGGCGTCAGCGGGGAGTCAAAGAGCGAGTGGAGCTCGGTGTCTGCTTTCGTCACCGAGGGCTCACCTGCCCCGTCGCCTACGGTAAGCCCCACGCCTCAGGAAACGCCATCACCGAGCCCGATAATAATGAGGGCGGCACCCGAGCCTCCTGCCGCCGCCCGGATGCCAACAAGCAACCTTCCTGACTGGCTTTATTTCCTGATACTGCTACTCATCTTCAGTGTGATTGTATTGCTTATCATCGTTATCAGGCTCTGGGTCAGATTAAGGCAGGGTTACCAAAGGGGCAGGCTCAGAAGTCGAGGAGGAAGACCTGGGGACTAGGCGGCAGTTTGGACTTGCTCACACTGAGTTTATTCTGGGGAGCAATCTCCTTGATTCCCATCTCGTTCAAGAATCTTGCTGTCGTCTCCAGATGGGTGTCCAGACCTTTCCCCTGGTAGTGCATCGGGATGATGATTCGGGGTTCAAGGCGCTTTACCACCTCGGCGGCGACCCTGGCGTCAATAGTTGAAACCCCGCCCACCGGCACCAGTAGAACATCAACGTTCCCCATCTCCTCAATGGTAGCCCCATCAAGGGCATGTCCAAGGTCACCCAGATGGCAGATGGAAATTTCATCCATTTCGATAAGGTAGACATTGTTCTTGCCGCGGACACTGCCCCCGGCGCTGTCATGGAAGGTGGGTAAGCCCAGGATAATCACCCCGCCAATCTCATACTCCCCCGGTCGCGAGATGATGTGTGGCTCGCCACCTACCGCCTGGGTATAAGCGTGACCCTCGTGGGCATGGCTCACCGTGACGATATCAGCGCTGAGCTTGGGGGGAAGTTCCTTTAGCCCCGGTGAGTAAGGGTCAGTCACCAGGCTGGCTTGGCTCCCCCTGAGACGGAAGCAGGCATGACCCAGAAAGAAGATATCCAAGTTCGTTTCCTGAGCCGTAATTCTAGCAGAGCCAAATCTAACGGTCAACCCCGCATAGTGGATGTCGTCCGCTCTTGGTTGCGAGCGAAGCGAACTAATCCGCTCCCTGCCGTAACGAAGAGACAGACTCCCTCGGACTAAAGCCCTTGAATGACGTCGAAAGTTAATCCGACTTGGAACGCCCTTTGTATTGACAAGTCCCAAGAGAAATGTTATCTTATTGCTATGGTTAGCAATCTAAGGCTTGGATTGCTAATGGAGATAGAAAATGCTGACCGAAAGAGAAGGAACTATCCTCAGGTCTATCGTGAGACAGTATATCGCCGAGGCGACGCCGGTGCCCTCACTGCGCATCCTCAAGGACACCGAGCTTCAGATAAGTCCGGCGACCGTCCGCAATGAGGTAGTGCGTCTTGAGGCGGCGGGCTATCTCATTCGTCCCCACCACGCCGCGGGCAGTGTGCCTTCCGATGCAGCCTACCGCCATTACGTGGAGACGCTAACCGATGTCGAGCTACCGGTAGACGAGAGGAGGCTTATCAGTCATCTCTTCTACCAGGCGGAAAGGAAGCTGAGTGACTGGCTGAGCCTGGCTTCATCAGTCACGGCACAGATGGTACACACGCTGGCAGTGGTCACCGCGCCCAAGCCGGTAACCTGCCGCTTCAAGCATCTTGAGCTTATCTCAATCGGGGATTCGCTCGTCCTTTTGGTGCTGGTGCTCTATGGGGCTAAGGTAAGGCAGGAGCTTCTGCACTTTAGCCGGAGTGTTATCCAGCTTAAGCTCACCGGACTGGCTAACCGGCTCAATGAGACCTGTAATGGCCTGAACCGGAGTGAAATTGCATCCAGAGTGGACTTCACCGAAGCAGAGAAACCGGTAGCCGAGCGGGTACTGAGACTGATGGCAACAGAAGACGGCGCGGAGACCGAGGAGTCATACGTGGACGGCCTGCATTACCTCTTGGGGGAGCCAGAGTTCAGTCGCCAGTACCGACTGCTCACTCTGATTGAACTTGCCGAGCAGCGCAGTCTTCTCCGGAGCATTATCCCCCGGGAGCTCGCCAGCCAGGGGGTGCAGGTGGTCATCGGCAAGGAGAACCAAACTCAGGCAATTCAGGACTACAGCGTGGTAATTAGCCGCTACGGGGTGCCGGAGAAAGCCCTGGGGACAATCGGGCTGGTCGGCCTGACCCGCATGCCCTACGTCCGGGCGATTTCCGTGGTTGATTACATCGCCTCGGTTCTTTCAACGCTGGTCGCCGACCTCTACGGCGGTGACTAGGTTACCAGGAGACATATGGAGAAACCGGAAGAGAAACCAATCAAAGAGACTCAGGAAAGTGAGCTTGAGATACTAAAGCAAGCCTTGACCGAAGCCCGGGCTAAGGCGGAGGCGAACCTGGCGGGCTGGCAGCGGGCGCAGGCGGACTTCGCCAACTTCAGGCGCCGGACGGAGCAGGAGAGGGGTGAGGTAGCCAGAGTGGCGAACGCCGTCCTGCTCCTCAAGCTCCTCACTGTGCTTGACGACTTCGAGCGGGCGGAATCTGCTATCCCCGAAAAGGCTCGCGACCTGCCCTGGGTTAGCGGCATCCGTCTCATCGAAAGAAACCTGAGACAAGTCCTAGAGCAGGAGGGGGTAGCGCCCATGGAGGCGGTAGGGAAGACATTTGACCCCTGTCTTCACGAGGCGGCGGGGTGCTGCCCGGGTAAAGAGGGTATAATAGTTAAAGAGATAAAAAAAGGCTACACAATAGGGAACAAATTGCTTCGCCCTGCCGCCGTCATGGTGGGTAGCGGCGAGGTTGCTAAGGAGAGTGAGGAGGTCTAGTCATGGCTAAAGCAGTTGGTATTGACCTGGGGACAACAAAGAGCGTTATCGCGGTTATGGAGGGGGGTGAGCCGACCGTTATCACCACCTCTGAGGGCAGTCGCGTCCTCCCATCATATGTTGCGGTGAGCAAGACCGGCGAGAGGCTGGTCGGCATGATTGCCAAGCGTCAGGCAATCGTCAATCCGGACAACACCATCTACTCTATCAAGCGCTTCATCGGGCGCAAGTGGGGCGAGCCGGCGGGAAGAGAGCTCCCGGTTGAGGAAGACGCCCGGCGCAAGACCTACAAGGTGACGCGGGGTCCCAATAACGAGGTCAGGGTGGTGATGGGAGGCAAGGAATACAGCCCCGAGGAAATCTCATCCATGATTTTGCAGAAGCTCAAGGAGGACGCCGAGACCTATCTGGGGGACAAGGTCGCCGACGCTGTCATCACCGTGCCCGCCTACTTCAACGACGCCCAGCGTCAGGCAACCAAGGACGCCGGCACCATCGCTGGGCTCAACGTCATCCGCATCATCAACGAGCCGACGGCGTCTGCCCTTGCCTACGGGCTGGACAAGAAGAAAGACCAGACCATCGTCGTCTATGACTTCGGCGGTGGCACCTTTGATATCTCGGTGCTGGAGCTGGGCGAGGGTCAATTCCAAGTCATATCAACGGCGGGTAATACCCACCTCGGCGGCGATGATATCGACCAGAAAATCATAGACTGGCTGGTCACAGAGTTCAAGCGCGACCAGGGGATTGATTTGAGCAAGGACAGGATGGCGCTCCAGCGGCTCAAGGAAGCCGCCGAGAGAGCCAAGATTGAGCTGTCCACCGTGATGCAGACCGAAATCAACCTGCCCTTCATCACCGCCGATGCCTCTGGTCCCAAGCATTTGAACTACACCCTTACCCGCGCCAAGCTGGAGCAGCTGGCGATGGAACTCGTGGACAAGAGCATCGACATCTGCCGTGAAGCTCTTGCCGATGCCAAGCCCAAGTTCAAGACCAAGCTAACGGTAGCTGACCTTGATGAGATTGTCTTGGTTGGCTCAACCACCCGCATGCCGCTGGTACAGCAGAAGGTAAAGGAGTTCTTCGGCAAAGAGCCGAACCGTAACATCAACCCCGAGGAGGCAATTGCCCGGGGCGCCGCCATTCAGGCGGCGGTCTTAAAAGGTGACATCAAGGGAGTGCTTCTTCTCGATGTGACGCCTTTAACCCTGGGGATTGAGACTCTGGGTGGGGTGGCGACACCGCTAATCTCGCGCAATACCACCATCCCGACCTCAAAGAGCCAGGTCTTCTCCACGGCGGCAGATAACCAGCCCAGCGTCGAGATTCACGTGCTCCAGGGGGAGCGCCCGATGGCGGCGGACAACCGCACGCTGGGACGCTTCATCCTTGATGGTATCCTGCCCGCACCGAGGGGCATGCCCCAGATTGAGGTCACCTTTGACATTGATGCCAACGGCATTCTCTCCGTCAGGGCGCAGGACAAGGGCACCGGCAGGGAGCAGAAGATAACCATCACCAGCTCTGGCAACCTGTCCAAGGCGGACATTGAGAAGATGCAGAGAGAGGCAGAGGGCCACGCCGCCGAAGACCAGAAGCGCCGTGAGGAGGTGGAAGCCAGGAACCTTGCCGACAACACCGCCTACAACGCCGAGAAGATTCTCCGCGACAACAAGGAGAAAATCCCGTCGAATCTCAACGCCGAGGTCGAGGGGAAGATTAAGGCGGTCAGGGATGCCTTAAAAGATTCAAACCTCGATGCCCTGAAGCGGGCGACCCAGGAGCTCAATGATGCTATGCAGAAGATTGGCGCCTCGGTCTACGGTCAGGGCGGGCAACAGCCACCCCCGGGCACCGGACCCCAACAGCCAGGCGGTGAGCAGGGTCCCAGTGGCAAGAAACCCGATGAGGGCACTGTCGAAGGCGAGTTCAGAAACGTCTAATCCATAGCCTCGCAAGCAGAGATGCTACCCCTCCCTCACAAGGAGGGGTAGCTTGGTTATTTGATTGTGTCGTTATGAGCGAGTCCGCCCTTTTCTTGTCACTGTCGGGCTTGACCCGTGAGCCCAGACTCTCTCCACTTCTCTAGATTTCACTTGCAGAATGTAGAATGTCTATCTAGCGATGTGGCTAGCGTATTATCAATACATCGTCAATGTATTGATAACGTGTTGACAATGCTACTAACATAGTATAATATAGTGTATGAAATAAAGTACAACATACAGTACATAATTACGTAACTAGGTGGTGAGTTATGGTAACAACTATTTTATCCGATGACGTTATAAATTCTACTGAGTTCAGGAACAACCTGAGTCGATGGCTTAATAAAGCTTATGTAAGCCCAATTTCAATAATGGGTGGAAAGAAACTGTTAGTCTTGCTTAACCGTGAACATGCGAAGAATATGTATCAATTGAACTACTACGCAAGATTAACTGTGCAATTTTGTCAAGAAAAAAGTATGGGGCAAGGTAAAAAGAGCGAAGCGTTTCCCTGGATAAAATATTTGGATGATAAGGAAATAGAAGAGTTCCGCATGGAATTATTATCGACCTTCAAAGATGCA
>JAZDNC010000055.1:0-4717 GCA_043800335.1 Chloroflexota bacterium | reverse complement strand
TGATTAGTTGATTCACTCAGATTCTTACTTATGTCTTCAATGACCCGTTTAGCAATTGCAACTTGAAGGTCAACAGGAGCCGCTGTGGTTACCGCTAAATCTTCGGCACCTGACGATATTCCTTCCTCTTCGTATTCCTTGTCGGGAAGGTCTATCTGGATCAGCTTATCCAGTTCGGGCCGTATGTCAAAATCTTGGAGGGCACTTACGTAGCCCCAAAAATGTATTACATTCTCCCTGCCTTTTTTTGTATGTATGCAAACTTCCAGTAAATAGTCCAAGCGGTCGTAGACGTCTTCGTATTTGGCTTGGCAGGTGAGACAGGTGATTGCCAGCTGTTGACCAACTATGTCAATTCTGCGTGAAATGCTACTTGAACGAGCTTCGTCAATCAAGGAAATAAGAGACCCAACGAGTTCAGAAGAATAAGTTCTGCTCAAAAGACCTATGTCTGGAAGCAAGCGGGCTACTTGCGAGCAAATTATCCAAAATAGCAGGTCGCCGTTGGTTTTTTCGGATTCCTTCAGTCTTGACCCTTGAATCGCTTTCATTATTAGTTTACTGCACTCAGAGGGACTGAAACCGAGAGCAAAGCCTCCAATGCACATTCGTGCCACTTCGGCACGCATCTTCTTTGTTTCGTCGTCAGTTTCTAGCTTGAGAGGTTCTAAAAAGAACTGTTCCCAAATAGCTCTCTCGCTCTCTGGAAGCCTCCGATTTGACTTTTCCTCAAGGAGCCTCATCTGTTTACTGAGTTCATTGAAGTCATCCGGATTGATAAGACTGTTGGTGTCTTTGGACTCATCAGTCATTTGTTTGCCTCCCGACAGCCATCATTTCTCATTCGGGTCTAAAATCTGGTAGACTAACTATACATGAAGAAATCGGCACGAACAATATCGGGGGTGACACCCGTCGCCGTGGTGACAAAACCCATGCCCTGCCCGGGCAGGTGCATCTACTGTCCCACCTTCACCGATACCCCCCAGAGCTATACACCGGAGTCCCCGGCAGTCCTGCGCGCGAGAGCCTGTGACTACGACCCTAAAAAGCAGATTGAGATACGGCTTAGGGTGCTCTCGGAGATGGGACACCCCACCGACAAGGTTGAGCTGATTGTCATGGGTGGGACGTTCTTAGCCGCACCGCTTGACTATCAGTACCAGTTCATCCGGGACTGCTACTCTGCCCTGAACGGCGAGGAGGCGGCAACTCTTGAGGCAGCCAAAAAGACCAACGAGACTGCCCGAAACCGCTGTGTCGGGCTGACCATCGAGACGAGACCAGATGTCTGCGGTGAGGCTGAAATTAAGCGCCTCATCGAGTTCGGCACCACCCGTGTCGAGCTCGGGGTGCAGACCCTGGATGATGAAATCTACCGTCTTGTCAACCGGGGGCACACCGTCCAGGATGTGGCTAAGGCGACACGGCGTCTCAAGGAGTGCGGGCTCAAGGTGCACTATCACTGGATGCCGGGACTGCCCGGCTCAAGCCCGGAGAAGGATTTGGAGCTATCGGAAAAGCTCTTCAGCGACTCACGATTCCGACCCGATGGGCTGAAGCTCTACCCCACCATGGTCATCGCCGGCACCCAGCTTGAGCGCTGGCAGAGTGAAGGACGCTACCAGCCTTATGACGATGCCACCATGGTTACTCTCACCTGCCGGATTAAAGCCCTGGTGCCCCCTTATGTCCGCATCTCAAGGGTGCTTCGCGATATCCCGTCCAAGTTTATCGTCGGCGGTATCAAGGACTCGCTTAGAGATAAGGCGCGGGAGCAGATGAAGGCGATGGGGCTTAACTGCCGGTGTATCCGCTGCCGTGAGTACGGTCACCGCCGGCGGGAGGGCTGGGTCATCGGTGAGCCGAAACTGGTGAGACGCGACTACGAGGCTTCAGGGGGCAGGGAAGTCCTTCTTTCTTTTGAAGACGAGAGCGAGACCCTATTCGGACTTTTGCGGCTCAGAATTCAAGCCGGTGCCGAACCTTCAGTGAATCAGGCGCTCATCCGGGAGCTTCATGTCTACGGCGCTGAGGTGCCACTCCGGGCGCGGGAGGACGGGGCGGTGCAGCACCGCGGGCTGGGTAAAGGCCTAATCCGGGAAGCCGAGCGCATCGCCCACGAGGAGTTTGGTGCCTCAGGAATTGCCATTCTAAGTGGTGTTGGTGTTAGAGAATATTACCGCACCGAGTTCGGCTATGCTCTTGAGAACGGATACATGGTGAAGGCGCTTAGCTCAGCATCTCAAGGTAAAGTCTCTTCTCTTCACAACAGGCTTAAAATGCTAAGCGGATCATGAGGATAGTTACCAAGTCTGCCTTTAGCTTTTCAAAAACGCAATGAGTTCCTCCCAAGTTTTTGTGCGCGGTTTTGACCCCCAATGAGGTATCCATCCTATCTTTGCTTGCCCAATCCTAAGTCGTCCGCTCTTTTCCCGGTCCTCATCATCTACTCTGATAGTTATTCCATTGTAAGCCAACTGTAGCTGACTATTGACTGCACAAATGGTAACTTTTCTGGGCATTCTTATCCTCCTTTCATTGTCATATTTTATCTAGCTCCTGTATTAGAGCCGATTATTGTTTATTCCCCTTGAGGAAGTCAATTGCCCAGTTGACTAGGTCATCTCCCTTCAACTCAAGAACATAGTCCGGGGTAATCCCCTGCCCCTCAATGATGTGACCACTCGGGGTGAGCCAGCGTCCCGTGGTGATGTAGATGCCGGAGCCGTCCCCGAGCTGGCGCAGGGTGTTGACACTGCCCTTGCCGAAGGTCTTCGTCCCGGCGATAACTGCCCGTTCATGGTCTTTGAGTGCCCCGGTGAGCACCTCGCTGGCGCTGGCGCTCTCCTCATCTACCAGCACCACCATGGGCAGGTCGGTGGCAACGCTCTGGCGTACCACCGATGCCGGAGTACGATTGCCGCGGTTGTCCACCATCTCGAAAACGAGACCGCTTCTCAAGAAATAGCTGGCGATATTGAGCGTGGTGTCGAGAAGACCGCCTAGGTTACCCCTCAGGTCAAGGATGATGCCGGTGGCTTTATTCGCACTCAGACTGGCGATTACCGTGCCGACTTCGGTGTCGGAGCGCTCCGAGAACTCGGAAAGGGCGATATAAGCGATGTCTCCCTTCATCTCGGAGGTAACGCTGAGTATCTCAATCCTTGCCCTTACCACGGTTATCTCAGTTGGATTCGGTTCGTCCTCGTGCTGGACAGAGAGCTTAACCGAGGTGCCCCCGGGGCCGCGGATACGGATGACAGCCTCGGTAAGGCTCATCCCCTCGGTGGAGAGACCGTCAATCTCCAGAATGATATCCCCGCTCCTGATGCCAGCCTTCTCTGCCGGGGAGCCGCGGATGGGCGCTACCACCTTTATCTGGTTATCCTCGATGTTCACGGTGGCACCGATGCCTTCAAACGAGCCTTCAAGGCTGGTCAGATAGAGTTTATAGGTCTCGGGGTCCAGATAGGCGCTATAGGGGTCATTAAGGGCCTCCACCATGGCTTTGGTGGCTGCCTGAGCCAGTTTCCCGTTGTCAATCTTGGTTTTATCAACGTAGTCGGTCTGGATGACGTTCCAGGCTTGCTCGATGGTATTAAGCCCCGCCTGGTTTGTGGAGGGCTGGGTCGAAATCGCGGGCAGGACACAGGAAGATACCGTGAAGAGAAGTAAAAACAGACCGACCAGACTAAGCCTTAGTTTATGCGACATTCGAAGACCTCTCGTGGGATACTCTAATACCTAGTATACACCCAGATGGGGAAGTCCCTTTGGGTGTCCTGCTTGAAACCGATTCGTTATTATGGGCGAAGCGAGCGAGGCCGTTCCTCTTATGTCATTATCAGGCTTGCCCCGATAATCTAAAAGAAATGCCTAACACTTAAATTCCCGCTTTCGCGGAAATGACATTTCTAGAGATTGCCACGTCGCTATGCTCCTCGTAATGACAACAATGAAAATCTGAGCAGGGATAGCCAAGGATTGAGGTGTCAAGTAAACCTGTAAGCCGAGTTCTGTATCCCGACGTATCGGGACGGTGCCCATCTATCTAGCCCCGATATTACTACCGGGGTCAAGCGACCAACCACGGAACAGGCCGGGCGTCCTTAGGTTCCTTTCTTGGTCTTGCTCCGGATGGGGTTTACCCAGCCGAACGGTCTCCCGTCCGCTGGTGGGCTCTTACCCCGCCATTTCACCCTTGCCCGCACTGGCAAGCCAGCCGCTGGCGGTGTGTTTCTGTGGCACTTTCCGTAGGGTTACCCCTCCTGGGCGTTACCCAGCATCCTGCCCGGTGGAGCTCGGACTTTCCTCTGGGAGATTATCCCAGCGGTCACCCGGTTTACTTGACGATATAAGTTTATCGTGACGGGGGAGTTTAGTCAAATACGGTGGATGCGAGAGAATGCTATTAAAGTTATACTCAGGAAAGTCGAATCAAAGCCCACCTCGGCCCCCCAACTTGGCTTACGAGGGATGCTATTTGACATTCTCAATAATTAATATTATAGTAATATCATAACTTAGTAGTAGACGAAGCCAAGAGTTCGATAATGCGGATTGCTCGGACTGAGAATTTTAGAAGAGCCTGGGAGCAATTGACTGAAGAGCAAAAAGTATTGGGACGGAAAGCGATTGAAAATCTGATGAAGGATATTCGCTATCCGGCCTTAAGAGCAAAGAAAATGAAGAGCACCGAGGCTATCTGGGAAGC